>DAOWOG010000327.1 GCA_030642185.1 Helicobacteraceae bacterium
ACCAATACGGAAGGTGAAAGTTCAGAGTTTGATTTTGAGATATTTAATAAAGACGCTTATTTCGTCGGAACGGAGTTTGGGTATTTAAGCAAAAATAATTATCTAAACTCCCGTTTCTCTTTTGGACTGCATCAGGCAAAGGTCAAACAGGATAACGGAGAAAGGAAAAGAGGCGAGGGCTTTAATCTGATGTATGAACAGGAATTGACCCCCAGGGGTTTTAGCCCATACGCCGGGGTGTTTTTACAATATGAGTATTCTGACAGAGAGATTGCCCTGGCTACGCAGCAAATCTCAGGAGGAATCGATATCACTCACCCTTTTGACAGACGCGGTGACTCGTTTGGCTGGGGTGCGGGAACGGTTAAACCGTCGGATGATACATTAAGACGTGAATACTTTTCAGAGACCTATTACAGGCTGCAATTTACAGAAAATCTGCAATGGTCTTTTAGTTTGCAACTCTACATCAAGCCCTCATCATCAGAGCATGATATCGCGCCTGTTTTTAATACGAGACTACTCTTTAGTTTATAAAAATCACAACCCTACACTAATTTAACATTTTTTTTCATCATAATCCCGTAAAAAAGGAGAAAACCATGATTAAAATATTTGTACTATTAGGAGTTATAGTATTTTCTCCGTTTATCATGATCATCATTATTTTTGAATCCTCTATAGCAATGCCTATTATGCTCTATTCTGTTATGAGGTTAAAAATGAAAGAGTATCAAAGAAGACGCATCAATAATTAAATGCATACCCAAGGTTCATCACAATGTTGTCTGAAGCGAATTGGTTATAGAGATCTGATGTATCCACCCTTACACTTTGATAGCGGTAACCTCCGCCTATATCCCAATGCGGACTTATCTTATATCTGTACTGAAGGGTTGCATCTAAAAGGTATTCATTACTCATTCCGCCGGCATCGACTTCTGCATAAAATTCGCCATAAGAGCCTGTTTTTACTCCGGTATGGATATGTCCTATCGGTAAAGCTACTAATGAAGAAGCGGTAGAGCTTGTTCCTGAGCCTGTCTGTTCGGTTAACTCCACTTGATTTTCTGAGACAGAAAGCCCCGCACCGAGTTTAAGCACAAAACTTCCCTCATCTATCAGGTTATATCTCCAGCGTGCTCTGTATTCATTCCATCTGTATGCCATAAATACATCTTCAGCACCAGTAGATTTTGGATAAAAGTTGCCATTAAAGTTTGTATCATGAGCAAGGTTTCCAACGACACGCATTTCATAAGGAGAAAATTGAACAAAAACCTCATTCTTGTCATTTAAAAAGAATTCAAATCCGCTTCTTATGCTTGTCGTCGGATCAGCCGTTCCGGCAAAGGCATTGAAATCAATAGTATCGCCTGTTGATCCCGGAGACTTTATCTCATTTTTACCCATCCACGCTGCTCCAAATTCAAAGACAAAACGAACATCCGGCTTAAAGTTGACATTTTTCGTTGCTGTTACCGGCTCACTGACTCTATCATCTCCGCCAATAGGAATATTGGCCGTAACTTTCATTCCCCCGTCTGTCGCAGACGCTGAAAGTGTTACATCATCTATAAGCGGTTCAGTAAAGGCCCAGTTTGACATCATTGCGATTGAGGCACCTGCAACGACATCATCTGCATAATGGTTTTCAGAAATAATACGGCTGTAACCGACAAAAGTCGCCAATGCATAGGAGGGAATTCCATATGCATATCCGTAACGTGTCTGGATAAAAGAGGCCCCGCCAAATGCTGCAGCAGTATGGCCCGATGGAAAAGTATCCGGATTTTGTCCTTTTGGACGCCACTTATCTACCGCAAATTTTGTTGTATGGACAACCACCATATTCAGTCCAAAACCTTTGGCAAACATCCAACGTCCCTCTGTGTCATCTGCCAGATACGTTCCGCCCAAACCGGCGAGGGGAATTGCAATCTGCAGAATATCTCCTGCTTCTTCCTGCCACTCTGCTTGTAGAGATGAAGCTGCCAGGGCTGATAGTAAAATATTTTTTGCCAATGTTTTCATTATAAAGTTCTCCGACTCAAAAAGTTAAAAGTTAAAAGTTAAAAAGTCTATCCAAATCATGTTAAATACTCTCTTCAGGACACTCCTGTTTTTGAAAGATCATTTTCATAACATATTCGTTAATGAGTACATCACTCAATGTCCCCTCGTAAGATGACATCTCGTAACCCCCAAGCGTGACATCTTTTTTATGGGAGAGATTGATTCTCTCTATCAGTTTTTTTGCTTCATTCATCATACTGATAGCACCAATTTTGAGGGTAGCATCCTGATGGGCAATAAGATGGGCATAATACCTTAAGAACAAGAGAGAAGCCGCATCTTGAGACTGCGCAAAAAAGCCGATAAAATAGCTGCATCCATCTTCTTCAAAGCTTGCAAAATGCAAACTGTTAAGCTCTTTTTCTTCCATCTCAAAGTTTATGATCTTATCAAATATATTCGGCTTGAGTCGCAGCGTAAACAGTAATCCAAAGAATTGATTTTTAAGTTCACAGACCAGAAAGAGTGAGCCCGGATGCATGGCCCACGCTTTCAAATCACGCTTGTTTAGCTGTGAATAATTATCAGTCAATGCTTTGTCAAGACTCAGTGCAATATCAGTAGTGTTGTCGATATGCTCAGAGTCTTTCAGATGCGTAATTTTTAACGTATCAGCCGGTATGTAGGAGGACGGATAATTAAGGACAAGCTCCTTGTTTTTACCAATGGTATTACTCATGCCGACGCGACATATCTGCGCTTGGATCTCATCAGTATCATACGCTTCAAAGCAGGGCAAGACATGCGTACTGATGGATTGGAAGAACGTTACGATGGTTACCTG
>DAOWOG010000103.1 GCA_030642185.1 Helicobacteraceae bacterium
ACTTTATACTCTTTTGTCGTGCGGTCACCCTGCTTCCACACTGTCTCGGAGTCCAGGAGATTTTGAAGTTTCAGCTTGCCTGTCAAACCGTAAGCAAAATTCTCTATCCAGACAAAATCCAGCAGCTGCGGCGGAATTTCCACATGATCGGGATAGCGGTCTCCATCATCGATCAGCCCTACTTTACGGATGCGTTCATCCATAAAGTTGTATGACAGGGCCAGGGAACGTGCCTCCTCTTCGTAGCCGAACGTCACATTGATAACGATAGGCGAAAGTCCCTGCAGCTCTCTGTGATTTGTCGAAAAGGTGTCAAGCTGCTCTTCGCGCAGTGTCACATCAGATTTTGTGTAGGAGAAGTTACCTGAAAGATAATACGCTTCCATGTAGTCCGAGATCATCTCCAGGTTTTTACGGCCATCAATTTCAAAACCATACAGCGTTGCTGAATCTGCATTGTCAAAACTGTAAATAGGCAGTGAGGTTGACGGGACCTGAATGTCCTCGATCGGCTTGTCAAGATATTTATAAAACAGGCCCGCTTTGATCGTCTCAGTCGGTGAAAAGTAGTGACTGTACTTGAGATCCACATTGTAAATGTCGGTATTGACAAGATTCGGGTTACCGACGACTGTCGCGACTTCATACGGATGAAAATACTCTCCGCTCGTAAACTCCCGCAAATCCGGGACAATGTACGTTCGTGAACCGGCAAGATCGATGTGGTTATTATCATCTGCTTTATATTTGATGCTGAGACTCGGATAAAAATCACTCAGTACTAAAGATTCCGGCACCCTGACAATGTTACCACGCTGACTCATATCAGGATTATCTCTGTCTTGTTTATACTGCCAGACGGTCTGTGACAAGTCAACATAGCGCACGCCGAACAACACCTCGACCTGCTCAACAGGATTCACAAAACTATTAAAGTAAACGGCAGTCTCATCGACTTCAGCGTCAAAATAATCCGCAGCCTGGAATAGCTGGCTGACACGAAATTTTCGATCATCATAATCAATGTCCGGGCGGACATACTCATCATAAACAGCCTCAATATCCTGTGTCAGATCATCCGGTGCATTAAAGTCACGAAGGAAATACTTGTTCTGTCGTGATTCACGTTCTTTCTTTGACATAGATAGACCTACTTCAAGGTAATCTTTATCGCTAAACATCGGGATGTGCTGACGGTCTTTCAGGTAAAAACTTGTTAAATCATCTTCTGAAGTAAGATTATTGGCAATATGATTTGAGATCTGATTATTTAAGACATATTGACCACCCTCAAGAATATAGGTATATTTATAGTTATTCGGCTGATCAAGGCTCGCACTTGCCAACTGCCCGCCAAAAGAGAGTTGCGCATCAGAGTTAAACAGTACATAGTTCCATTCACCGTTGATCTGATCGGTTCCCAGTTCACGCTCTTCCCAATCCAAAAAGTATCGGATCATATGGTCATCGTTTGAGCCAAGAATTCCATCAATTACCCGTGTGTAATTATCGGCATTCAAGGTATACAGCTTGGTATACTTCAGCTTGAACTGATCATCATAGTTATAACTGAGATTAAAAATAGCCGCATGCTCATAACTCGAATGCGTGATATAGTTTGTTCCATATTGGGTCGGCTTCTCATAAAGCGTTCCGTCCGAGCGCATATCGTAATCATAATAGCTCTCTTCGACGTGATTGTGACTCTGTTTATACTCATAACCACCAGAGACACTGATCTGCTGCTTGTCATCTATCTCGAAACTTTTGGCACCGGAGAGTCCAAAGTTGAACCCCATCGGCAGATCTTCCTGCGTCACTGCAAAATTACGTTCAACATACTCCTGTGTCCATTGACTGATCTGTTCTTTACTGAAGTTGGCTGGGGTCAGCCCTACAATAGGCTGACCCTCTGTCACTTTGGTCGCGTCTAACAATCCGGCAGGAATATCCCGGTAACCATTGTCATATGCTAGCCAGTCTGTGCTGCTTCCCGCATAGGTATTGCTCTTATTAAAAGTATTGCTGTTGCCTTTGAGTGCAACATTTACTTTGATAAAATCTTCACTTGATTGATCTTTGGTACGGATGTCGATGTAACCGCCGCCAAAACTGCTTGGAACATCTGCCGTTGCACTCTTCTGCACTTTCATACTGCCGATCACGCTTGCCGGAAAAATATCCAACGGTACTGTTCGTTTCGTTGGATTTGGAGACGGCAGCGGCATAGAGTTGAGTTCAACATTTGAGTAGCGATCACCCAATCCGCGAACGTAAATATTTCTGCCGCCGATAAGTGTCACCCCGGTAACACGTTTCAATGCACTTGCCGCATCACTGTCACCTTTTTTACTCATCTCTTCCGCACCCACAATCGACGTAATCGCATTACTCTGTTTCTCCTCCTGGATCACAGAAGCGACACTTCCCTCGACATGCGGGGCAAGAACAATAAACTCTTCGAGCTCCATTGAGGCAGGACTTAGTTCTACAATGCGGGTGATCATCTCTTTTGCGATGACCGTTACTTTAACATTTTGCGATGAGAAGCTGGTATGAATAATAGAGAGGGTTTGATTTCCATCCGGTATATTTAAAACGATCTGCCCTTTTTTATCGGTGACAGCATCTACCTTTAGTCCCGGAACAAAGATGCGAGCACCCTCAATCGGTGCATTGTCATCTGAAGAGAGGATGGTCAGCGCCACCGCTCCATCGACACGTTTTTCACGCTTAACATCTTCTTTCGCCAGCGCATCTATTTTTTCAGGCGCCTCGACATCGGCAAAGATCAGCTTGTTGGTAGAGGACAGAGAGAGAATGATCTGTGACTGTTTAGAGGAAACAATGACAAAATTCTTCTTGATAAATGCCTGTACCACACCGTTCTCTTCTGCAAGCAATTGCAGTTGATAACGACCTTTTGGCAGGGCAGTCGATAAATGACCGTCTTTGTCCGTCGTAAATTCAGCGGCTTTAGGACGCTCCGGCGTACCATAAGATTCAGGTGCGATATCCTGCAGCTTAAAAATAGCAACATGCTGATTGGAGAGCGGTTTTCCATCTTTTAAGATATAGAGAGAAAATTCACCGCTTGCTGCAAAAAGGCTTAAGGCAAGCAGTCCCATTAAAAACAGTATTCGCATCATTATTGGCACTCCCAAATGTTATTTTTACACTTTTCCATTTTACTGCGAAGCTCAATCGCTTTTTTAAAAAGATCCGGCTTGGTCAGTGTCTGCAGCAGCGCTTCAGACGCATCAGGTTCACCCTCCATGTAGTAGGCGTATGCCAAGGCGTAGCGCATATTTTCATCGTCCATGAGTCCGCTGCGCTGCATCGCTTTTCGTGTCACAATCACACGCTGTTTATACTTCTCTTTGATGTCGAGCATCTGTGTATTTTTAAGAAGAGCCATCACGTAATCTTCTGCACGGCGGTACATCTCAGCTGCCTCTTTGGTGAATTTTCCATCTTCGACGGATGCTTCGTTAAACAGTTCCGCCGCCGCATGGATCATATTTTTGTCGATGTAAAGGTGTGCGAGCAGCACCGTCACTTTAGCACTCTTTATGTAGCGTAGATTTGCCGTTTCTGCGAGTAAAATTCCTTTATCAGTCTGACCGCTTTGACGCAGTGCATTGATAAAGTTCAGCATAATCTTCTCATCTGACGCAGCATTTTCAAGATAGATCTGTGCATCAGTCAGTGCGGCTTGATAGAGATGCAGCGATACCAGATAATAAAAACGCTGCTTATAGGCATCCCAGTAAGCAGGAAATATCCTGTTGGCATTTCCGAGTACGACAAGCGCACTCTCTTTATCATCCAAACGCCAGTAACACTCTGCTTTCAGACCAAAGAGCTTTGGATTTTTTACCATAAGCTCCGGTACGCTGTCCAGTGCTTCAATTGCACCTTGATACTCTTTGAGTTTATAGCTGTTCTGCGCAACATAAAGATACAAAGGCTTTGATGCGTTGGTATCTGTACTCAGGGCTATGGATTTATAAAAGTTTTTATTGGCATCTGCGTAAAATGTCTTTTTGGTCTGAACCAGCCCTTTTAACATATAAAAGCGCGGCAGATCGACTTCGGTATCGTTAACATCGACCTGGTTAAGCGCATCATTCGCACGTTCAATATGCCCATCACTCAACATCAGCGCACCAAGAGCGACAAAATCAACTTTGTCGCTTTTTTTGGCCCATACATTTAAGGAGAGCAGCAGCAGAGCCACCATCACTAAACCGGCAATCTTCATTCTCTCTCCTTAATTAAGGTCGAAGCGTATTTTCTGCTTCGCCCATACTTTGACAGCTTTACCCTGGTACTGTGCCGGTTTGAATTCCCAACTCCTTACTGCCATCACGGCAACATCATCAAAAGTTCCTACCGGCTCACTCTCAAGTACTTTTACCTTATCCACACGCCCCTGCTTATTGACCAGAAGGTTCATCAACACGTAACCTGTCACACCATTTTTCCGTGCTTTTTTCGGGTACTCTATCGGGCTTCGTCGTACAGGCTGCGGTGCTTGATCCACCGTATCATCTGTCATAACCATGTCTTTACCGACATCACCCAAAAGGGAGTCATCCGAGAGCAGATCAGAGGACTGAAATGCTTCAAGTCCCGTATCAATCCCTGAAAGCTGTGAACTTAAGGTCGGTGTCGGAGCCGCACGTTTCGGCTTCACTTTTTTCGGTTTCGGTTTTGGTTTCGGCTTTGGTTTCGGCTTGGGCTTGACCACTTTCTGAATGTCAAACTGCGCCGTACTCTCTCTTTTCTTTTTTGGCTCTTTCCAGCCTTCTCTGTTCATCTCTATCACAACAATAAAGACAAAAAGAAGCCCAAAAACACTCCACAGCAGGGCAAGTATATTATTCTTGAGCGAGGATTGTCTGCTCACCTTAACCTACCTCTTTTTTTGTAGCAACCGCCACATCCTTCGCCCCTGACATACGGCACTGATCCACCACTTCAATCAGTTTTTCAACCGCAATGGTCTCATCCGTCACCACGAGGATGGATTTTTCAGTCGAGGCACGCAGCAGATCGCGCAATTTGCTCTGGATCGCCCATACTTTGACCGGCTGGCCATCCACATATGTCTGCGCCTGATTATCAAGATAGACACGGATCACCTTGCTTGATGAGCGTGAAGCCGATGAGGCACCCGGACGCTCAAGGTCAAGCTTCATATCTTTGACAAAAGTAGAGCTGACCATAAAAAATATGAGCAAAATAAAAACCATATCGATCAACGGAGAGATGTCAACGTCAATGTTTTGCTCTTTTTTCTTTCTAAAACGCATACTATTTCCTTATTTGTCTATTTCCGAACAGAGAATATCCTGGATCTGCTCCAGCTCATCCTCCATCATATTGGCCCGACGATCGATCAAACGACCAACGATCAACCCCGGTACTGCAACGACCAGTCCAAGCTGTGTTGTAAAAAGTGCCTGTGAGATGCCGCCTGCAATACCGCCGCTTTGACTAAAGAGTGTCATACTTGCAAGTGAATCAAATGTCTCGATCATTCCGACAACCGTTCCAAGCAGACCGATCAACGGGGCGACCATCACAATCGTTCCAACTGTTTTACGGTACTTTTTCAGTTCTTGCCGATAATCATAAAAAACATCTTCAATATAAACACGGCGATCTTTAGCGCTGTAGCCCCCTCTTGTAATTTCAAGAGCCTCTACGATAGCACTGTCGATCAATCCTCTCGGTTCA
>DAOWOG010000099.1 GCA_030642185.1 Helicobacteraceae bacterium
CGATCAGTTGATAGAGGTCTTTATCATGCGAAACAATACGCACCTTCATACCTGCTTTCACGGCCTCTCTTGCGACTGAAGCAATCATATCATCTGCTTCATAACCCGTCTGTGCAAGCGTTTGAAAGCCCATCTTCTCAATCCACTCTATTGCAATAGGAAGCTGCATGGTCAGCTCTTCCGGCGGCGGTGTACGGTTGGCTTTATAATTGGGATCGATCTCATTACGAAATGTCGGCCCTTTCGAATCCAATGCAAAAACAACATAATCACTGGAGTGGTCTTTTTGCAGGCGATCCATAAAATTGACAAACCCGGTCAAAAGTCCCGTCGGAAAACCTTTTTTATTCGTGAGAGGCGGAAGTGCATAAAAGCTGCGGAAAAAAAAGCCGAATGTATCGATAATAGTAATGGTTTTGGACATAAAAGACCTTATTGACTTGAATAGGGAATTGTAACAAAAAAGGCTTAGCAGTTTGAGGGGGCCTCCAAAATATCTATTGAAATTTTAGAGGATTTTTTTAGAGGTGACCTTAAGCAACAAAAAGAAAGTTATCGACTGACTCTACCATTAATGTAAGAATCTCATCTGAAACAAAACTGTTATCCGGTCTTTTTTTACAGTTACTCAGCATTGAGTCATAGACGCAGATACACGAATCTTCTGTTCGTTTTGAATTGATCGCTACAAGATAGTAGTTATCACTCTGATTAAGCAGGATCGCATCGGTTTTTACCGATTTTTCTAATACACCAACTGTCATATGATATACTCCTTCCGTATAAAATGAAATGTTAAAAATACATTCACTTATATATTTGATAAGAGAAGATTATCACAAAAATGAAAATCGTCGGAAAATATCACATTTTTATCACAAAATAATAAACATAAGTGTTACTTATCGAATCATTTATTGCTAAAAAATATTTTTTTAAGGTAGAAAATGGATAAAACCATCCTGATTACAGGCTGCTCGAGCGGAATCGGCTATGATACTGCCCACTACCTGCATCATAACGGCTATAAAGTTTTTGCTACCGCACGCAATGAAGATGATGTCAACCGTCTAAAAGAGGAAGGTTTGGACGCATATTTTCTTGATGTAACCAAACCGGAGACGATCAGTGATACGCTCGATGCAGTCCTGAGCAAAAGTGACGGAAAACTCTATGCTGTTTTCAACAATGCCGGCTACGGACAGCCGGGCGCCCTTGAAGATGTCAGTACAGAGGTACTTCGAGAGCAGTTCGAGACTAATGTCTTTGGCCTGCATGAGATTACACGGCGTGTGATTCCCATTATGCGTTCACAGGGATATGGACGTATCATTCAGCACAGCTCCGTACTGGGAATTATCTCACTGCGTTTCAGAGGTGCATACAATGCCAGTAAATATGCTGTCGAAGGGCTTTGTGACACGCTTCGGCTTGAATTGGATACTACAGATATCTTTGTTTCAACACTCAACACAGGGCCGGTACGTTCCAAATTTCGTGACAATGCCATTAAGAAATATCTTGAACATATTGACGGAGAGAACTCTGTCTTTGCAGAAGCGTATAAACACGATGTGCTAAAAAGAGAAGATGAGAAAGATAAAGACGGTCTCTTTACCCGAAACTCTGATGCAGTCATTGGAAAAATTATCCATGCACTCGAGAGCCCCAAACCTAAAGCCCGCTACTACATCACACCGGCAACACACCTACTGGGAAGTTTTAAACGTATTCTTTCAACTAAAATGCTCGATAAAATTTTGTTAAAAGTGTAAAAAATGGGAGCCTGAATTATAACTTTTCCCTTCTTTCATTCCCAAATTCTAGAAAATCCAAAAGAGATCACACACGCTTTAAGATCGAACTGAAATAGCTCGTCTGTTGCATCCAGTGCCTTGACATACCGTCCATCCTGTAAGCGATAAACACGTGCCATACGGTCATTTGGATTAACGATAACATAGTAGAGCACCCCTTCGCGCTCATAAATCTCAAATTTTAGATGTTCATCTTTTTGGGCAGTACTAGGTGAGAGTACCTCGAAGATCAATGCGGGTGCTTTGGTGATATAAGAGTTTTCAGGAGGGTAGCACAGTACAAGATTATCCGGCTGTACGATGGTATCTTCGGAGATTTTCCAGTCAACCGGCAAATAGGCACGGCAAGTTTTACATGAATCTAACGACTCTTCCAAAACCCTGGCAATTTTACTGCTTATATTTTGATGGATTGGCATTGGAGCAGGTGCCATCGCATAAGCCGTACCCTCTATAATCTCCCATTTCCCTTCCCAATGGAGATAATCTTCATAAGTGTAATAAGGTTGATAGGATCTGGCAGTATTCATAGTCGACTCCTGAATAATATACAACTATTATAGCAAAAGATCAACCTAACTCCCGATTTGCCAGGTTTTCAAGCAGTACCGTGGCATATGCCCCTTTCGGAAGCATAAAAGAGAGTTCAAAGTCGCCCTCTTTTGCCAGGTACTTTGAACGTATCTCACTCGGATAGATCCATGCCACCCTTCTATCACCTGCAGAAGCGATAACTTCCGGATCATCATACGGTGCTTCAAACTGTGCCGCCATTGTTTTCGCCCGCCATGCTTTTTTACCGCTAAGCAGTCCTGTTGGAGTGAGCTTTCGTTCTTTAAAAAGTTTGCGTACTGCCTGAAGGTCTGTGACATTGACCCATTTTTGTGCTTTATGATCGAGCATGATGTCTCCGGGAAGTACTTTAAAGATGCCCGGCTGGTTTAATAGCTGCTCTGCCTCAACCGCACTCACGCCAAACTTCATTTTAATATCGTCTGCCTTCATAGCCGGAAGCTTTTGGCTGAATGTCACCCGGGAAGCCAGCCAGTCATTAAAGAGATAGCTCTGATAAGCATGACTCAAGAGACGCTTAAGGCGCCGATCATCTATATCGATCTCACCATGGGCGATCTCTCGTGTTTTCTCAAAGTCGGCACTATCCCTTCCAAAACGCTGATAGCCAAAATAATTCGGCATTCCATGCCGCTGAATATCCTGCAAAACACGTTCAAGTTCAGACGCGCTCAAAGGTTTAACATTATGCAGCCGGATAAAAAATCGGTTTCCCTTCAGATCACCCATATTGATCTTCTCCTTATAGCGAAAGGAGTCAACGATCTGGATTTGCGGATGTCTGAATTTTTCAAGTGCCCTGGAGTACTTCAGCGGCAGTGATAGGTACTGCGTCGTCATCGCGGACTTATCTTTGAGTCCGGCGTATCCGATGTGATAGCACTGCGTTTCGTCTTCTAAAATGCCGAGCATCTCATTGGTCGTCATGTTGCGTTTTTTGACTTTGATGATCAGGTAGCTTCCGCGCCCGCCTTCACGATCAAGCGGTACTTCATCAACGATGAAATCATCACTGCTCTGACGAAAAAAAAAGGAGATTGGTTTATGGGTTTGGATAAAAAGTCGTTTCATATACGTATTGTAGTTAATTTTTCTTTCAAATGGTGCATTATGGACTCTGCCTCTTTTACCCCTGCATTATAAGCGTCATCAAGCTGGTGTAAATCAAAGATATTAATGCCTTCGCAATCAGCTACTTCAATATAATAGTCGGCAAAATAGCGTGAAGCTTCAATATTTGCTGCCATCATCAACACCAATGCACGAAAGGTCGTTTGAAAAACATTCCCTTGTTCCTCTTTGACAATGGGATTGACATTGATCCCTATAATGGGATAACCGTATTTTTTAAGCGGCTTTGTCGGCAGATTATCCATCAGACCTCCATCAGCCAACAGCATGTCTTTGTAAGCCATCGGGGCAAAAAATGGTGTCAATGAAGATGAAGCAGCACAGAGTGTTGAAATCGGGCCTTCCTCAAAATAGCGGATCTCCCCTTCTGCAAAATCGGTTGCTGCTACGATAAACGGCATGGGCAGTGTTTCTATCTCTTTATAGGTCAACTTCTCATCGAGTATCTTTTCTATCTGTTTCAATGAGAAGATGCCGCCTTTGGATGAAAGCCCTTTCATCATATCCGTCCGCTTCATATTTTTAAAAATCGTACGGATCTCCTCGGTTGTTTTTCCATCGGCAATTAGCGATCCGACAAGTGCACCGCCGCTGCTTCCCGAAATCGCCATAATTTCAAAACCATTCTCACGCAGCACATCAATCACACCTAAATGTGCCAGCGCCCGGACACCGCCGCCGGATAATGCTAAAGCTATTTTCACTGTTTGCTCCATCAATTTCCCAAATAGGTCATTTTATACTCTTTTGTAGGCCAGATAGTCACTGATGATCTGGGCATGGTCAAAAACCAGCGGCTCTTTGGAAAGCTCTTTTAAGCTGACAATCTTGGCACTTTTTGCATCATCACCCGCTACAGGAAAATCATCTGCTCTGGCGATATACACCGCCGATACTGTATGAAAGCGTTTATCACGAGCAGGATCGGAGTAGAGACCCAAAAGATGGATGATCTCAACATCCAGACCGATCTCTTCACGCATTTCACGTTTTAGCGCCGCTTCGATCGTCTCGCCGATATCCATAAAACCACCCGGCAGAGCCGTTCCGAATGGGGGATTCTTGCGGGTAATAAGAACAATGCCTTTGAAATTCCCTTCTATATAGATCTCCACAATGCCATCAGTTGCGATAAAAGGTGTTTCTATACTCATCTTTTACTCTTTTTGATTTTTTACATTTTAACATCTCAGAGTGTTTATAAACCTTTTCCTGTAAAATACTGCCGATGTGAAATCAGCGATGACAGAGAGTGGCAATGCGATGTAGGTTTTACATATACGATTAAATCAAAAGATAATTAGGCATTAAAATATGAATGTATCCCCAGGATTTTCTCCTCCGCTTAAGATCACGGCACCCTACTTTATCGTCGGCGTACTCTTTTATGTTGTCAGTATGCTGATGCTCTTTGGTCTCGATGCCAAAATAGAACTTTTGGCGTTTGATACCCTTGGATGGGTACACCTTTATATGGTCGGTTTTGTGATGATGATCATCTTTGGTGCAATGGCACAGCTGGTTCCCGTCGTTGGAGAGAGCAATCATGTCGCTGTTGATTTTTTTCGTCTGATCTGGGTCTTTTTACTTATCGGTGCAGTTTTGATGGCAGTCGGTTTTTATCTTCATCCAGCCTTTCTTCCTTACGGCGGGCTCATTGTCCTGACGGCCATGCTGATCTTTGCTGCTGAAACATTTATGACGATGCGTCACAGCCGACGAAAAACCAGTGTCACAGTCTCAATGAAAAACAGCACCCTCTTTCTGCTTCTTGGGGTTGTGAGCGGACTGATCATGGCACTGGGATTTGCAGGTGTCATTGAAATCGATCCGCATCACTGGCTTAAAGCCCATATCTTCGCCGTCTTTGGCGGGTATGTGATGCTGAGTATTATGGGGATATCTACCGTACTTGTACCGATGTTCGGACGTGCCAAACGTGTCAGCGATAATGACTTTGCCAAAAGTTTTTATACCATGTTTGCAGGGGTCATCGGCATGATCATCGCCTCTTTGCTCAATATATCCTGGCTCGAGTATGGTTCACTTTTTTTCGTAATGCTCTCTGTCGCCATCTATTTCTATCAGGTCATCATCCTTGCCCGTTCGCGTACGCACCCGGAACACGACATCTGGACACGCAATATGAGTGTCGGATTTATTGCCCTTGGGCTCTCCTGGTTTTCACTGACACTCTATCTTTTAGGCGCAGGCGAGCATCTTTTGACACTCAGCGGATGGCTTCTGATGGCTGGGTTCATCGGCTTTTTGATCATCGGGCATCTCTATAAAATCGTGCCTTTTCTGGTTTTTTTCGAATATTACGCCCCCTATGTCGGAGAAAAAGATGTCCC
>DAOWOG010000096.1 GCA_030642185.1 Helicobacteraceae bacterium
CATGATACCCCGTCTTGTTGGCGTACACTTTTGGGATCAGGCTGTTCCATTCCGCGGATCACCGAAGAGAGGTTTTTTGCAGCGGGCATATGACAGAGCGCACAGCTGTATTTCTCTTTATTGACTTTCTCTTTGACTTTACGGTGCACTTCATCTTTAAAGAGGGATGATTTATGATGCATTGATTTGGAATGTTCCGCATAAATTTTTTCATGACACTCATTACAGCTTTCACTGTCAAGGTATTTGGCATCTGCCGATACGGCCCATAGTAGTAAAAGTGAAATAATCCATTTCATATATGCTCCTTAATATTTTTCCAGTTTATATTTGTTCCAAAGTGTAGATGCATTGGCGTTTCCGCGATCAATTGCCATTTGTGTCCAGGCCTTGGCTTTGGAAAATTCCTCTTTTGAGCAGTAGATCTCTCCAAGCAGGTATGCCGCTTCACTATCGCCGTTGCCGGCATTTTTTTCCAGCCAGGGAAGGGCTTCGTCAAATTTAAGCAGCTGCATATAGATTCGGCCTACATTGCTGATCGCTTCAGGATGACCGCTCAGTGCCGCACTTTCGAGCAGCTGTGCACTTTTGGTAACATTCTCATCAACTCCGTCACCCTGATAGTACATCAGAGCCGTATGGTATTGCGCTTGAGTATGATTATGCTCTGCCGCCTTTTCCAGCCATGTCACTGCATTTGGATAGCTCTGTTCTACACTATCGCCCTGAAGGTACATCATCCCCAGGTTATATTCGGCAACATCATAGTCTGCCTTGGCAGACTGTATAAGAAAGGCCAGCCCTTTTTCCCGGTCACGCTCAACACCGACACCATTGAGATACATATAGCTTAACGCATAGTGTGCTTTGGAACTGTTTTGATCAGCCGCTTTTTGGTAGTAGGTTAAAGCAGTTTTGTAGTCGTTTTGTCTGAACGCATCAAATGCAGTCTCAAAATCACCGGCTTTTAGCAGTGAAACAAGCAGCAGAAAAAGGAAGATGAAACGCATCAATAACCTTAAAAGTTGAATTTTGCAAAATGCATAAAGCTGGCACCGATCAGTGCAAAAATAATCATAACAACAATGATAACAGCGCGTTTTTGTGTTTCGCTCACCAGAGATTTTGATTCAAGATAATTGCCCAGCATTATCCCCGGCCAGACCGTAAACAGGATAAGCGGTACAGCCAGGGTTAGTATCATTAATAGATCATGTGAAGTCATGCATCTCTTTCTTAAAGCAAAATTTTGATTTAAACGTAATCTTAACACATTTAACTTGTAATGATTTAACGCCGAAAATTACTTTTGAAATGCACCTCACTTTTTACCCATTTTAGAGATGCTTTCGTGTGTCTAAGGGGTAATTTGACCCAAGTCAACTTAATTTGAGTTGCTTTTCGATAGTATTTATCTGTATTGCTATAGATAGTTAAGACTATTAAGATTAACATAAGGAGATCATGATGGCAATGGAAAGAAGGGAATTTCTAAAATCGGCAGCTGCCGCTTCGGCGGCAAGTGCAATCGGAATGACTGTTCCGAGCGATGTACAGGCTGCAGCCACATCGGCACAGGGGGACTGGCGCTGGGATAAAGCGGCATGTCGTTTCTGCGGTACGGGATGTGGAATTATGATGGCAACCAAAGAAGGCCGTATTGTTGCGGTCAAAGGGGACCCGGCAGCACCGGTTAACCGTGGTCTGAACTGTATTAAGGGTTATTTTAATGCGAAGATCATGTATGGTGCCGACCGTTTAACCAAACCTTTACTGCGTGTCAACGCAAAAGGTGAATTCGACAAACACGGTAAATTTGCCGAAGTAAGTTGGGAACGTGCCTTTGATGAGATGGAACATCACATCAAAAAAGCACTTAAAGCCAGCGGACCTGAGGGTGTCGGTGTTTTTGCTTCAGGGCAGTACACCGTCATGGAAGGTTACGCAGCACAGAAAATGATGAAGGGCGGATTCCGTTCAAACGCGATCGATCCGAATGCACGTCACTGTATGGCGTCGGCGGTTGTCGGTTTCTATCAAACATTCGGTATCGATGAGCCGTCAGGCTGTTATGATGATATCGAGTTGACAGACACCATCATATCATGGGGTGCAAATATGGCAGAGATGCACCCGATCCTCTGGTCGCGTGTTACTGACCGTAAATTGACTGATCCGGATCGTGTCAAAGTCATTAATATGTCAACGTATCGCCACAGAACATCTGACCTGGCTGATATCGAGATCATCTTCTCGCCAAATACCGACCTTGCACTGTGGAACTACATTGCACGCGAGATCGTTTATAACAATCCTGAAGCAATTGACTGGGATTTTGTTAAAAAACACATCGTTTTTGCAGCTTCTCCGGTCAATATGGGTTACGGTATGCGACGAACAGGTGAAAAATCACTCAAAGACGGTAAATATACTGCGCTTGAGATGGAAACAATCAGTAAAGAGATGAAAACAATTGTTTCTGAAAAAGAGGCACCTGCACTTAAACCATACGGTTATAAAGCAGGTGATGAGATGATTCATAAACCTGCCGGTCTGAAACACTGGGAAATTTCATTCGAGGAGTATAAAAAATTCCTTGAACCGTATACATTGGATTATGTAGCGGAAATTTCAAAAGGTGATCCGAACGAAAGTATTGACAGTTTCAAGAAGAAACTTCAGACACTTGCTGACCTTTACATCGAAAAAGGACGTAAAGTCGTCTCTTTCTGGACAATGGGTATGAATCAGCATACACGTGGTACGTGGGTAAATACACTCTCTTACAACGTGCACTTTCTGCTTAATAAACAAGCGCGTCCGGGTTCTGGTGCATTCTCACTGACAGGTCAACCGTCTGCATGTGGTACAGCACGTGAGGTAGGTACATTCTGTCACCGTCTGCCTGCAGATATGATGGTTAAAAATCCTAAACACAGAAAAATCACTGAAAATGCATGGAAGATTCCAGCGGGAACACTGAACCCTGTCGGTAATCAGCACATTATGAAAATTCACCGTGATATTGAAGATGGTGTTGTGAAGTTTGCATGGGTTAATGTCTGTAATCCGTATCAGGATACGGCAAGTGCAACACACTGGATCAAAGCGGCACGTGAGATGGATAACTTCATCGTAACGTCTGACGGTTATCCGGGTATCTCTGCAAAAGTCTCTGACCTGATCCTTCCATCAGCGATGATCTATGAAAAATGGGGTGCTTACGGTAATGCCGAGCGTCGTACACAGCACTGGAGACAACAGGTCCTTCCGGTCGGTGATGCGATGTCCGATACATGGCAGTGGATAGAACTTTCCAAGCGTTTTACAGTTAAAGATGTTTGGGGTGAGCAGCCGTTAAGAGGTAAAAACAAAGACGGATCGCCTAAAAAACTTCCAAATGTTATCGCGAAAGCGAAAGCAATGGGATATAACGAAGATACGACAATGTTCGAGATCCTTTTTGCCAATGAAAAAGCAAAATCGTTCAAAGTCGATCTTAAGGATGGCATCCAGGGCGGTTATGATGACTCTGAAAGTCGTGGTGACAGCCGTAATGTTGTCGGCTCTGACGGTAAAGTATTTGAAGGATACGGTTTCTTTATCCACAAATACCTTTTTGAAGAGTATGCAGAGTTTGGACGCGGTCACGCACATGACCTGGCACCGTTTGATGTTTACCATAAAGTGCGCGGTCTGAAATGGCCTGTTGTTGACGGTAAAGAGACACAATGGCGCTTTAACGTTAAATACGATCCATATGCAGCCAAAGCCAATGCCAAAGCGGGTACAAACAATTCACACGCTTTCTACGGGACACTGGCTAAAGCACTGACTCAGGGTGACCTGATGGGTATTAAAGATAAAAAGAAAAAATCGCTTAAAAACAAAGCGAAAATCTTTGCACGTCCATACATGGATCCACCGGAAATGCCGGATGAAACTTACGATATGTGGATGAGTACCGGTCGTGTACTTGAGCACTGGCACTCTGGAACAATGACAATGCGTGTACCTGAACTTTACCGTGCAGTACCGGAAGCACTCTGTTATATGCATCCAACCGATGCTAAAAAACGCGGTGTCAAACGTGGTGAACTGGTCAATATCGAATCACGACGTGGCTCGGTCAAAGCACGTGTTGAGACGCGCGGACGTAACCGACCGCCTGAAGGTCTTGCATTTGTACCTTGGTTCGATGAGAAGGTATTTATCAATAAAGTATGTCTGGATGCGACTTGTCCGCAATCAAAACAGACCGACTTTAAAAAATGTGCGATTAAAATTACTAAAGCATAGTATTTGCTGACTAGATAAGGTAATAAAGTGAAAAAGGAAGCATTAAGTGATCGTCGCAAATTTATACTGACCATGGCACGGGGCATCGGCCTCAGTGCAATGGGTGCTCTTGCATGGAGTGCCTATGTGGGCGAGGTAAAAGCGGCGCCGCTTATTTTGCGTCCTCCGGGCGCATTGCCTGAAGAGGACTTTTTAAAAACATGTATCAAATGCGGTTTGTGCGTGGAAGCGTGTCCTTACGATACGTTGATGCTTGCCAAACCGGGTGACAACAACCCTATCGGTACGCCGTTTTTCATTCCGAAAGATATTGCATGCTATATGTGCGATGACATTCCTTGTGTTCCGATCTGTCCGACCGGCGCTTTGGACACTGCTTCGGTGCAGTCTGAAGTTGATGGTGAGATGGTATGGGATATCAAGAAGATGGATATGGGTATCGCAGTTGTTGATGTTCAATCCTGTATCGCATTCTGGGGAATCCAGTGTGATGCCTGTTATCGTGCCTGTCCACTGATGGATGAAGCCATTGTGATTGAGTATGATAAAAATGAACGTACCGGGAAACACGCTTTTATGAAACCGGTGGTTATCTCTGACGTCTGTACAGGCTGTGGTCTGTGCGAACGGGCCTGTGTTACGGAAAAACCGGCAATCTTTGTATTGCCGAATGAAGTAGCACTTGGTAAAGCGGGTGACCACTATATCAAAGGCTGGGATAAGGCAGATGAAGCACGTCTGAAAGATGCCAAAGGTGAAACGACAACAACTGAACTGAGTAAAGAGAGTGCGCTTGATTCGCTTAATGATATGGGAGATCTGTACTGATGAGAAAGATTCGTTATTTATTGATGCGTCGATTTGTTCAGATCGGACTCATGGTGCTTTACTTTGGTGCAAATGCTTACGGATGGAAGATATTGCAGGGGAACCTGAGCGGTTCGCTGCTGTTTGAAACCATCCCGCTGGCAGATCCGTACGCGCTGGTCCAGATGCTGTTTGCCGGAGCTGTTTTGGCGACAGATATCCTTATCGGCGGCTTGATCATTGCACTCATTTATACTGTGGTCGGCGGCCGTGCATTTTGCAGTTGGGTCTGTCCGATCAATATGGTCACGGATCTCGCGAATTGGCTTCGCCGAAAACTGGGAATCTCCCAGGTGCAGAAACGTGTTTATATGAGCCGAAATCTCCGTTTTTGGGTGTTGGGGCTGAGCTTGCTGCTCTCCGTCGTAATGGGCGTTGCAGCATTCGAGCTTATCAGTCCTATCTCTATGGTACACCGTGGCCTTGTCTTTGGCATGGGCCTTGGTGTCGGAGCGATTGTCGTCATCTTTATGTTTGATCTGTTTGTGCATGAAAATGGCTGGTGCGGACATATCTGTCCGCTCGGCGGTTTCTACTCCATTTTGGGGAAAATCTCGCTGATCAGGGTCCGTCACGATGCGGATGCCTGTACGGCCTGTATGAAATGTAAAGAAGTTTGTCCGGAAAAAGAGGTGCTACATATGGTAGCAAAAAGCAGTGAAAGTGTGTTAATGGGGGAGTGTACCAATTGTGCACGCTGTATCGAAGTGTGTGACGATGATGCACTTAACTTCTCACTGCG
>DAOWOG010000172.1 GCA_030642185.1 Helicobacteraceae bacterium
GAAAGCAAGCATGAAGGCTATGATGCTTTTATCTCAAAATACGATATAAACGGCAATCATATCTGGACACGCTTGATGGATATATCAGACATTGATTCAGCTAATGCTTTAAGCTATGATAATAGTGGGAATCTCTATCTTTCCGGTTATACATCCGGTAGTTTTACTAGAAATAGAGATGCCTTTATCTCAAAATATGATATAGACGGCAATCATATCTGGACACGATTGATAGATGGGGTAAACGATGAATATGCGAATGCCTTAACTTGTGACAATACTGGAAATATCTATATGGCCGGTTCTACAGAAAGTAATTTTAACGGTGAAAGCAATCATGGAGATAGAGATGCCTTTATCTCAAAATATGATATAGACGGCAATCATATCTGGACACGCTTAATGGATGGAACAGGTGGGGATGAAGCTAATGCTTTAAGTTCTGATCATGCCGGAAATATTTATGTGGCCGGTTATACAAGCAGTGATCTTAACGGCGAAAATTATCATGAAGGCGGAGATGCTTTTATTGCAAAGTATGATATTAACGGTAATCATATCTGGACACGCTTGATGGATGGAACAGAGCGGGATGATGCTTATGCTTTAAGCTATGACAATACTGGAAATATTTATATGGCTGGTTATACGGAAAGTAATCTTAACGGTGAAAACAATCTTGGCGGCAGTGATATCTTTGTGATTCGTATACATGTTGCGAGTTTTGGTATCTAATCAGGAGCTTAGCCGCCAGTGTAAACATTGAGTTTATAGCCTGATCCGGAGACATTCTCAATGGCTCCGTCGGGCACTTTTTTTCGAAGACCGCGGACCAGTGAACGGATGGCATCCTGGCTCATTCCGTCATAGGGCCAGACGGCATTTTCTATCTCCTCATAGCGCACGATACGGGTATGGTGGTGTGAAAGAAGATCCAGAAAAAGCAGTTCGTTTTTGGTCAGTTTGATCTCTTTGCCGTCACAGATGATCAACTGGGTGTATGCGTTATAGCTGCATGTTTCGGAAAGGGAAATCGCAAATTTACTTTTATCTTCGAAGAGTTTGATAGACTGATTAAGCGCACCCAGAAGTTTCTCTTTGGTGATCGGTTTAATGAGGTATTTGACCAACTGCAGTTCAACCGCCTGCATCAGGTACTCGGTATCGCTGTGAGCGGTAGCAATAATGATCTGGACCTGTGTATCGTGGGTCCGGATATAACGTGCCATGTCAAGGCCGTTTAAACGCGGCATATTGATGTCCGTGATGATGATATCGGGTTGGGATTCTTTCCAGATACCAAGAGCCTCTTTGCCGTCTTTGGCTTCAAAGACCTCTTTGCAGATACGACGGAGATACTCTGCAGCATTTTTGCGTATTGGTTCTTCATCTTCAACGTAAAGAATCGTTAGGTTTTTCAGGAACTCTGTTGACATCGCACTCTTCCGATTTTTTCAGGGCATTATAGCATCTGTGTGCTGTCATTACTCCACCGACTAAATACACAAACAAATAGCGGTTCTCTTTTGCACTTACTCTGCGTTAAAGTTCCTTGAATTAACCAGTTAGTCATGCGAAACTTTGCCTTGATTAAGAACAAAATAGAACCGCTATTTATTAGTGTATTTAGTCGGTGGAGTAATATCTCAGAGGTGCTTATGCAATGAACAGCATAATATAATAAAAAGTTTTAATTCAGGCTTACCTTTTTTTAGGTCAACTTATATTTTTTTCTAATACTTTTATGTATAATGACCATATGAATAAAGTAATGGTTCTCCTATTTGCCCTTTTTCTTCTTATCCCATCTATCTGGGCGGGTGTACCTGGTAAGAAGCAATTGCTGTCACCTTCAGAAACAATGAAAGTACTTGAAACGATAAAAGGCACTGCTATCGTGTTCGGCGAAGGCGATAAAGAGATCCATACATTCATTGATCCTTACTGCTCCATGTCTCAGCGCTATTTGAGTTTTATTTTCAAGAAGAAAGATGTGATGTTCAAAAGGTATAAAATATATCTGTACCTTTATGAACTGCCGAGAAAAAAATCACAAGAGATGATCAAGACGATTCTCTCATCCGAGTATCAGAATATTGCGCTCAAACAGGTCATGATAGAGAAAGAAAAGCTTGACCTGGATGATGATGGAGATGCGGAAGAGATTATGGAAGAGATCAGTGAAGCGGCAGAAAAGATCGGTGTTTTTAAACGTCCCTATATCCTGATTAACGGAAAGGCCAAATAAATGGTAGTAAAAAAATTGCCTCATTACGGCTATTTAACATTTCTATTAAAATACAGAATACTTTTTCTGGCAATGATTGCAGTGTTTGTAGGCTATTCGGTTTCTACGATCAAAGAAGGTTTTGTTTACAACGATGACTCTCTTTGGCTGGAAGGAAGCAAAGAGTATGACAGGCTGCTGGATATGAAATATCCGTCACTCTGTGTCGAAAAGATTGTTGTCGATTTTTCCAAGACAGGGTGGAGTCTGGAAGCGGTAAACGACTTGAGAAATCTTCAAGACGAACTGAAATGGCATTCGTATGTTACAGGAGTAAATTCGCTGTTTGAGCAAAAGAGCATAGTCGATAATACGCTGAGCCCTGAGCAGTCAATGATTGAATTTATCACTTTGATGGATGAGTCGGATGAATATATTTTGCAGGAGATAGAAGAAAACCGGGAAAAATATCATAGTTTTATAGATTTAGATAAAGCTAAAGCCACATTTTATGTCCTCTCTACGCAGGAGATCGATGCCGAGCAGATCTATTGTGAATTGCCTTTTGACCTGATAAACACAGACAGCCACACCCATACAAAAGATATTACCATCTTCTTGATTTTGATCATAATCCTGTTGATCTCTTTTACGATCACTTTCAGGAGTCTGATTCCTTCCATTTTGGGAATTATTTTTATCGCATCTACGACTGTCACTACTGTCGCACTGTATCAGATGTTTTCCGCCGTCAAGGTGACGCATATCTCTATTGTATTGCTCGCGATTGTTATTTCTGTTATGGATTTTATCTATATTTATTACAAATGGCATGTTCTTCAGCAGCGCAGTATTCCCACGGATCATCTGCTCTATCGTGTGCTCGCAAAGACAGTGGTACCGATTTTTTGGACAACATTTATTTCCATCGTCGGTATCGGCTCTTTGATGCTGGTCGAATCGCAGATCCTTTACTCCATGGGGATGAATGTGCTGTTTTCATCTTTGAGCGGATTTGTGCTAAGCTATACGCTTTTGCCGATCATGCTCTCTTTTTTCAAACAGGATCACCCCCTCATTTTTACGAAGAACAGTTCAAGATATTTTGCCAAAAAAGAGTCGCATTACCGCCATTTTGGGTTAAATCTGTTTTTGGCATTGAGTACGCTTGCTTTTGTCTACAGTATATTTGTCTATGATACCAAACCGGTGAATGTTGTAGCGAATGCAGACAGCAATCAGATCCATATAGCACTGAAAGAAAAAGGTTTTACTGTAGAGAATCTTTTCGAACTGCAAAATATTCAAAACCTTTTGAGAGAGAAGTTCAAGACGATAGAAGGGTTTGAATCTGCCCATACCGAGATTGAAAAACTGTATCATCAGGAGCATCCCGGAAAAGTGTTTGAACTTTATGATGCTGATGTTGATACGGACAGTTACCAGTTTATGTTTGACCTTTATGATGTTACCAAGACGGTCATGGTCAATGATCACCTTACGCTGACTATCTATCTGGGCAGCCTGAGCAAGAAAATAGAGATTTTGCAATTCATCCGAGATGAGGGGATCCTGATCCAGGATCGTGCCAGTCTGTTGGACGTCGCAAAGATGGACAGTATTGACACACTTTTTGCCGTTGTATTTTTTGTTTTCGGACTGATCACATTGGTTGTCTATTATCTGACCAGGATACTTCAGTTTTCGTTGATCGCGCTGATTGTCAATGCTATCCCGATAGCCTGGTTCTTTTCTGTCGTTATGTTTTTTGATATTCCGCTCTCAACAGACATGCTTGTCGCGATGATCATAACGGTATCACTTTCAAGTGATGCAACCCTTCATTTTATCTTCTATTATTATGACAATCGCAGGAAACCGCGCTCTCCTGAGCTGGCGTTGGAGCAATCCTTCCTCTACATAGGGACGCCGATCGGCATGGGGAACATTATTTTGGTATTGACCTTTATCGCATTTATCTTCATCCCGGACACAACCATCGCATATATCGGTATCTACAGTTCGCTGTTGATCGCTTTATTACTGCTGATGGATCTTTTCGTCCTGCCGATACTGTTTTTAAAAAGAATCAGAAACAACATGAAAGTCAAAGGGTATTACCACGGAGCTTAATTATCTCAGTGGAGCCCTTAATCGGATGGTCTCTACCGGCAGATGCGCTCTTTTCCAGGCGTTGATCCCGCCGTCAAGATTATAAACA
>DAOWOG010000082.1 GCA_030642185.1 Helicobacteraceae bacterium
GTCTATATTGTTCAACTCCTTCAACATACGACATACATACCATTAGCGCAAGATATGAATTTAAAAATGAATTATCCTTTAATGATTGTAGTGCTGGATTTATAAACCATTCATTTACTTCTCTTTCGTAAATTTTAATTTTATCATCTAAATTATTTGGATTTAATCTTGCATTTTTATTTTTTTCATCAATAATAACAGGAATAGCATTTTCAACTTTTCCTAGCATTTTTGGAGCTACATAAATTTCTTCACCATCTATGATTGCTTTTGACATATTATTTCCTTTAGGTATAACTATTTATTAGTATACATTTTATAGTGATCACCCTTAAATTGGTCAATAGACATGCAAATTTTTTGTATTGCTATTTAACAGAATACTGCAATTTGAAAGATAAATAGATGTTTTTGAAAAAAAGGATGCAAATACGCTCGTTTCAAATGTTAACTTTAGAATGAAATCGCCAATAGTTGAACATTTTGTTCCACTATTTGGTTAATCAGGGCAATAGCACACAAAATGTTCAACTATTTTTGAGGAGTTTAAAATGCAGTAAGGGCAAAAACTTCTTGAACACGTTCATGAAAAAATCAATAGCGGTTATGTTGCAAAACCTGTAATCACAAATACACAACCTTCGCACCAAAACCGCCCATATTTTGCGGTGCATCGTCGAAGCCTCTTACACTTGGATGTGCCGTTAAAAACCGCTTGACGGCAAAGGAGAGTTTTCCGGTGCCGATACCGTGATAGATAAGCACCTCATCCCATCCCTGCATCAACGCATCGGAAAGAAATTTATCCATCTTCTCTTCTGCTTCTTCCGCACGCAGGCCATGCAGATCCAGTTTAAGACCGCTGCGTTTTTCAACACTGTTGCTGATCTGTACTTTTGGCTTGAGCTTAGGGGGATTGCCGGATGGTTTAAGGTCACTGTGTTTAACGCGCAGGCGCATCCCCTCTACCTCGATCATTGCCTCTTTGGCCTTGAGCGAAACAATGGTTCCGCGCTGTTTGCGGTACTTTATATTTTGACCGACTTTATATGCAAGCGGCTGTTTCTGCTCCGGCGGCTGTTTCGGCAGTTTTTTATTGGCTTCATTCATCTTGCGGTGGATCTCTGCCACGTCACCGGCCTTGGCAGCCTTTTTGGCTTCTGCTATCGCGATGGCGTATCTGTGCTCAAGCGAATTCTGCGTTGCCTGAAGATCACTGACGACCTGCTCTTTCGCCTCTTTGAGTTCCAGTTCTTTTTGCAGAACCGACTCCAGTTTATCATCCAGCAGTGCGTTTTTGCGTTTCAGATCCCGTTCAAGCTGCGAACCCCGCTCTATCAGCAGGTTCAGCTTTTCATGCTGTGTTCCGTAAACACTTACCGCCCGATCAACAATGCCCTGACTGATCCCGTAACGAAGTGCCGTTTCAAAAGCGTAGCTTTTACCGATAATCCCCTGCAGAAATTCATAAGTGGGAAGACGATGTTCTTCATCATAAACAGCTGCCATCAACTCAACGTCATCACGGTCTGCCATCAGGCTAGCAAGTCGTTTATGGTGCGTTGTCACCACTATTTTCTGCCCTCTTGAAATCAGATCATCCAAAATGACTTTGAAAAGTGCTGCCGCCTCGTCACTGTCTGTTCCAAGCTCGATCTCATCGACACCGATCAGCGCTGAGCGATGCTGAAAAAGCTGGGAAAACTGAAGCATCCGTCCGGCAAAAGTCGAGATGTCATTGCTGACATTTTGCGGATCATCGATCACCGCTTCGATCCGCCTGAAACTGCCGATATGTGATTGATGTTTGTTGATCTTCATCGGAAGCAGATATTTGGCCATCAAAGCAGCCGAGAGGATGGATTTGAGCAGCATCGTCTTACCGCCGGCATTGACACCGGTGATCATCAGTACGGATCGGGAAAAATCGACATCGACAGGTTTTGGATTATGCAGTGCCGGATGTTCAAAGCCGTTGAGTCGGATCACATCATCTTTTTGCGCATGCATAATGGCATAGCTGCCGCTTCGGGCAAAATGAACACGCGCCTGATAATGATCAAAGCGGTCAAACTCTTTATCGATAAATCCGATGAAGGGCTGAAGCTCCATCAGGGCCTCAGAGAACTGCTTGGCATAAGCGTAAAATTTTGCTTCGCGTTCCTGATTGATCGAGCGTATTTTCTCTTTGGACTTTAGAAGGCTATCCGGTGCCACATAAAAAAAACCGCCGCCGGTTCTTCCGATGACAGCACCTTTGAGCACATGGTTAAAACCGCCGCGCACCAAAAGACACTCCTCATCATTGACATAATGCACCTGCGTATCCACCAGATAGCTGCTCAGTTTTGAGGTAAAAAGCAGTCTCCGCATCGAGGCAGCGATCTCATCTTTGAGTGCTTTGATACGACTGCCGAGTATCTGAAGCGATTCATCAAGCGACTCGTTAAACCGTCCCTCTTCATCAAAATATTTTTCGACTTCACCAAATTTTTCCGGAATCTCGATCTTCATCATCCACTGACCGATGATGCCTTCAAACTCTCTGTTTTTGAGTGTGCGAAAGTAGCGTATAACTTTGATCAGTTCAAAAATCTGCTCAAAATTGAGTACCCCGCGTTTTTTCAGATGTCCTTTGATCGCACTAAACGGTACCACCTTGGGAGCTGCCTTGAACTCCAGTCTGTCCAATGCCTGGATATAGCGGAAATGACGTTCCTGATCCCCTTCGATATAGAGTGGTTTCTCACGACTTAGAAATTGGCTGAAATGTTTAACGTGTTCTGCCAGATCAAGTTGATCCAACAGTTGATCAAACGGTTTCACTGACATTGATTCACGCTGAACATACGGTTGTAATGAGGCGTATCTTTTCGGCCGATGAACGTATGGGTGCCGACACTGAATGAGAAGGTACTTCTATTAACATCCACACCCTCACAAACGATTGTCTTGTTTTGCGAATACTTCAGCTCAACAGTGAGCATATGTTCTCGTTCCGCATCAGCCATATTGTTATAGGCGATTGCCGCGCCGACAATCACAATAAAAAAAAGTGTTATTCCGCCTTTTTGCATGTAATTCAATTCCGTAAAATAGTGCAATGCTACAAAAAACAGTAAAACAACGACAAGCCCGATAATATAACTCATTATTTACCTTTTTAATTAATACGCCAAACGAACAAAGTCCGTTTAGCTACGCTAACGCTAAGTTTGCCTCAGCGGCAGGCTCGCGCACCTTTGGTGCTTTTATAACACAGCTCATTTTACTTCTTACTTCTCTCCTCTTAACTGGTAGGTAATATCTCCGGCACCGAATCCGACAACGATACCCCCTTCGAGACTTTCCATCACCTCATCATGCCGGCAGATATTGACAGCATTTTCATCACGTTTGATATAGTCCGCAATCGTGAGGTTGTAGCCCGCAAAAATTTTTTCAAAATCAATGAACTGTTCACTCTCATTGGCAGCCCATACCGGTAAGATGATCAGTCTGTCCACCCCTTCGAAGCATTTGGTAAAGGCTTCAAGATTATCAATGGTACGCGAATATTTATGCGGCTGCCAGATAGCGGTAATCTTGTCGATTTTTTTAAGAGCGGCATAAGCTTTCACCGAAGAGAGCGTCGCACTGATCTCGGTCGGATGATGGCCATAGTCATCAATGATGATTTCATCCCGATCTTTATAGATAATGTCGAAACGCTTTTTAATCCCTTTAAAATGCAGCAGACGGATACGGATCGTCTCGATATCCATACTTTGAACTGCCGCCAGAATCGCCAGGGATGCATCCAGTGCAATATGCTCACCCAGTCCCCAGACATCAAATACACCATGATCTTTGAGAGTAAACCGGGTATACGGCTCATCATCGATCAGCACATACTCGATGTCGGTAATATCTTTGCTCGGATAGAGGCGAATGGCTTTACCCTCTATGCTTTTTAAAAAATCATCTTCGGCATTCAACACCCGAATCTTTGCCGAAGCGATAAACTTGCGGTACGAATCATAAAAAAGATCATAATCGTATTTGTAATACTCCATATGCTCCGGTTCGGCGTTGGTAACGATGGCGCAGTAAGGGTTGGAATTTAAAAAACTGCCGTCGCTCTCGTCCGCTTCGAAAATCAACTGATCACTGCTGCCGTCATAACGGACATTGGAGCCGAACCCTTTGGACTCTGCTCCGATAATGGCGGAACCGTCCATAATAGCTGCCAAAATGGCACTGGTCGTACTCTTGCCGTGTGCACCGGCGACCGCGTAGACTTTTTGCTCATGCAGCAGATCCAGCAGGGCTTCACGTCTTGCCAGTACCCTGATGCCTTTGGCATTGGCCTCTTCAACCTCAGGATTATTGGCACGTATAATCGCTGAATGAATCACCAGATCCTGATCCGAAATCGCCTTTTTATTATGGGGGATAGTCACAACAATCCCTTTATCACGCAGTTTATGCACAATTCTTGACTCAGCTATATCTGATCCGCTCACTTCATGTCCTTTGAAGTGCATATACTGCGCCAGACCGGAGATGCCGATACCGCCGATGCCGATAAAATGGATCTTCATTCAGCTGTCTCTTTAAAAGCACTGATATAGAAAGTGCCGGCACGCTGCGTTGCTTCAATATCGGCGATCGCGTTGATAAAATCATCGAGTGAGACTTTCATCTCGGCGGATTTATGATGAATCTTCATCGCAGCGGTAAACGCCTGATCGGTCGTCAATCCGGATAGTATTTCAAAGAGCGCGGCAGCATCCACAGATTTGCCGGCACTGTAGTGTTCGATCGCGTACTCGTAAAGCGCCCGCACGGTTGCAAAGTCCTGAACTTCTGTCATATCGAACTGACGGGCGACTTCAAGAGCGTTGGTCAGATTTTCCAGTGCCAACTCCAGAATGTTGGCATAATATGCCATCAAAGTCTGTTCATCAAACGTTTCATGCGCTTCATTTTCCAACACATACAAGGCAGCGATATCGCCGGTTTCCTGTGCTTTCAATATTTTGTCTTTTAGCTCTTCCATTGATTTAATGCCTCTTTAATACGTGTGAGTGCTTCGCGTGTGCGCTCCTCATTTTCAACCAGCGCGATGCGCACATAATCTTTGCCCGGATTTTCGCCTTTTTCATCACTGCGTCCCAGAAATTCACCCGGCAGCACTTTGACGTTGTATTCACGATAAAGTTTTTTCGTAAAATCCAGCGCATCGGCAACGTTCAGCCAGATATAGAAGGTCGCTTCGGGAATCTCGGTTACCAAAATCTCCCGTGCGATCTCAAAATTTCGCCTGTAGATTACTCGTGAGGCGGCGACATGTTCTTCATCATCCCATGCTGCCGCAGCCGCTACCTGCAGCGGAAGCGGAGAAGCGGCCCCGACATACGTCCGGTACTGCAGATAGGCGCTGAGGATCTTTTCATCTCCGGCGATAAAACCTGAACGCAGTCCCGGTGCCGATGAACGCTTGGAGATCGAATTGATCACCAGCATATTTTTAAAATCATCATTGCCGACAGCTTTGGCAGCTTCCAGCAGAGACGGTACCGGCTGATCCGTATAAATCTCACTGTAACACTCATCATTGAGCAGTACAAAATCATGTTTCAAAGCAAGTGTTACCCACTCTCCAAGCTCTTTTAGACTTAGACAGGAGGCTGTCGGGTTATTTGGAAAGTTCAGGATCACCAGATCACACTCCGCCAAAACCGCTTCATCGATTTCAGGCTTATAACCGTTCTCTGCCGTCAGGTTTAAAAAGTGCATTTTTGCCCGGCTGGCGATCGCGGCACCCTCATAAATCTGATAAAACGGATTGGTAAAGGCCATCGAAGGATTTTCTTTATCAAAAAGAAGAAACTGCGGGAAGTTAAAAAGGACTTCGCGTGTTCCAAACGAAGGCACCAGCTGGGCATTGCTCAGTTCGATATCGAAACGGCGTGCCATAAAGTTGCGCATCGCATCGCGCAGATACGCTTCACCGGCTGTTTTCGGATATTTTTTCAGAAGACCACTGCTTTTCTTCAGCGCTTCCTGAATAAAATCCGGTGTCTCAAACTGGGGCTCGCCGATGGTCAGTGTGAGCGGTTCATAAGAACTGTCGGGAGTGATGTCGGCTAAAAGTGTGGTTAGTTTTTCAAACGGATAAGGTTCAAATTGCATATCGGTCCTGA
>DAOWOG010000154.1 GCA_030642185.1 Helicobacteraceae bacterium
GAGTCAATGGATTCCCTCTGTGCCGTCACCAAATGATCTTTAATACCTGGAGTGTCCCGGCGGTTGAAGTTCCCAGAGGTTTTGACGGTAGACAGGGGCTTTTCTTGCGGTAGAGTGAGTTGATGTAGTCTTATTGCTTGCTTTTGTGTCGGAAGCATATTTTTTCAGAGAGAGAAATGAAGGTTTTTTACCAATGACCCACATAAATTCTCGGACCTCTTCACCCTCCATAGAAAACAGATAGCTTTCCGCCCTGTTTTTCTTGTAGGACTTTATCACCTTTTTGCTCTTTAAATCTACAAGCCACATTTTCTTTTTGAGCCGTTTAAGTTTCTGTACTGTTTTGTCATTTTCTAAGTTGATAACAATCGGTTCTTTCCAAAAGAGGGTAATCATACGCTCCGGATCATCCGATTCAACTTGAAATGTCCATCTATCCCGCTTTTGTCGTTTCACGTCATGATAGTCACTTGCAAAATGTTCATCTGCTTTCTCCCACTCCGGATGAAAAAAATTCAGTGTCAGGAAGGGTGTTGAAAAAGGACGCAATTCGACAAGATCATGTCTGTCAAAATCGTCGCTGCTCTCTCTCATTTGACCTAAAACATTATGCTTATCGATGAGATTATCGTGCGAACTCACCCCTAAGGGAACATACCACTCAACCTTCGTTTTAGCCGCATAGGTACTGCTGCCGATGAGTAATAGAAATAGTAATATTATTTTTGTAAGTATTGTTTTCATCTTTTCCTCTTTTTTAATTATCTCCACTGCTTTAGGGATGCGGAGGTGGAAACTCACTCCGAAGATCAGTGGCTGTACTTTGCGGTCTAATCAATGATCCGAGTGCAATAAGTATTGGAGCCTTATAAACAGCTTTTTTTATAAAACTTCTGCGTTTCCTATTAATGGCTTTTGTTGTCTGTTTAACTTTCATCAGTTTGTCCTCACAGGTCTATTGACCATAGGGAATGACAATTGTTACAGTGTGACCATGTGAATTGCCGAGCATCTTGACCCAGAACCCCTCATGAGAATTTAGAGATCCTCCCATACCCGGAGTGCTTGCATCATAAGGATCAGACGAACTTCCATTATATTTCCAGAATGTAGCGGAGACAAGATTGGCATCCTGCGCTTCGTCAGGTGTATATGTTGTACTATTGTCGTCAATGTAAAAGCGCACATCAGCCCACTTGCTGGTAATATTCTGAGGATGGCCTACAAGATTGAAAAACGTCTCAGTGGCACTGGCTGAAGAGGTTAATGGCAGTGAGATACATGTTTTACCGCTGATACATCCGCTTGTTGCACTGTTTGTTGTAAGGGTACCGGATGCATCCCAAGTACTGTTGCTGTCGGTTTTCAATAGCCAGTAGCCTTCATCGTGACCGAGTGTATCACTTGGAGTCAGATATATGTAACTCTCTGTTGCCCTGTTCCATTTATAGAGTATCCAGGTATCATAATAATCATTAATCGTAAAATTATCTCCAAAAACATTCGTCACAGTGTTACTTGAACCCAGATCACAAGGAATACCGATCATACTCCACTGATTTGCAGTGACACTGCCGGTAAAACCGCAAGCAAAGCGGTCGAAGTAAGCAGCACCGGCTATCGAAGTATTTCCATCCGCTCCAATCATTGCCGTATCGCCGTTGAGTGAAACGGAAATGCCAAAATCATCGGAGTTTGCAGGATCGGCAGCAGTGAGTTCCAACTGTTCTAACCATGCGTTGCCTTGACGGGTAAAGATATAGGCTGATTCCCGACTGCTGGTGTCCGTACCAACGGAACCAATCAACGCTGTATCTCCTGAGAGAGAGACGGAAACGCCAAATGAATCATCAGTCGCCCCATTTGAAGCGGTCAGTTTAACTGTTTGATTCATATCTGCCCAACCCGTAGAAGGCTTGTCAAAAATATAAGCGGAACCTCTATCACTCTCATCCCCCACTGCTCCGATCAGTGCCGTATCGCCAAAGAGAGAGACAGCATAGCCAAATTCATCATCTTCGGCATTATCTGAAGCGGTTAATTTGGCTGTGTGCGCTGTCATATTATCCCAACCGCCAGAAGGTTTTTCAAAGATATAAGCTGCCCCTGTAAAGTTGCTCGTATCATCTGCTCCAATAAGTGCCGTATCGCCGGAAAGTGAGACGGAACAACCATAATCATCATAAGCAGCAGTATCAGAAGCGGTTAGTTTGGCCGTTTGATTCATATTATCCCAACCGCCAGAAGGTTTTACAAAGATATATGCAGCCCCTGTCTGATTAGCATAATCAGCGCCGATAAGAATTGTGTCACCTGAAATGGAAACTGAGTAGCCAAACTGATTATATGCTGCGTCATCACTCGCAGTCAGTTTGGCCGTTTGGTTCATATCTGCCCACCCGGCTCCGGGTTTTTCAAAAACATAAGCCGAACCAGTGTAGCTTCCTTGGTCTGAATCATTAATGGCACCAACCACTGCGGTATCGTTTTCAAGTGAGACAGACCAGCCAAACGAATCAGCAGTTGCTCCATCACTGGCAGTTAATTTTGCCGCTTCTGTCCACGTCGCCCCTGAACGGGTATAAATATATGCAGCCCCCTTAAATCCACTGTCGCCAATGGCTCCAATAATTGCCGTATCACCTGAAATAGAGACAGAATACCCTACTTGATCAGCTACTGTCGATGAAGGCGTAATCTTGATTTGTGTTGAAGAAATAGCAGCTTCCAAGACTCCGGAAAGTAAGATAACTGCTGCAACGATTTGAATATATTTTATAAGCATACAAAAACCTTTTACCTGAATACCAAATTCATATCAAAATAACATTTGACTTCATAGCTTCTTTTAATTAAGTATAGATCAAATAAAGTTAATTACGCTTAAAGCCTATCCAAACAGATTTAACATCGCCGGAGCGGTAAATACACTGACGATCAGTGTGATAAACACCAGTTGAGACGCCAGTTTGGCATCACAGCCGTATCGATTGGCAAGGACGACACTGAGCATTGCCGAGGGCATTGCAGCTTCGAGGATCAGGACCTGAAGCTGCCAGTCTTCCAAATGCATAGTGCTGGCCGGAATGTAGACGAGAAGCGGGCTGAGGATCAGTTTGAGGATAATTGCTGCTAACGCTATCCAAAGGATACTTCGCAACGCACTGAACTGCAATAAGACTCCTACCGTCAAAGTCACCATAAACGTGTTGGCCTTCCCGATGATATGTATGGCATCGAAAAAAGACCCTGTCAATATACCTTCAACCGGCAGGTTTAATAAAGACCAGGCGGTTCCGGAAACGATAGCGATAAAGATAGGAGACCTGAAAAATGATAAGGCACTGCCAATGAGATGACTATTTCTTTTTTGGTGATTTCCGAAATATATTGCGATCATTACACCGATGGTAAAAAGAGGAAGACCAACACCGAGCTCAGAGATAAAAGCAGCTTCGGACAGTGCATCGGTATTGTGCGGAAAAAGTTCTGCTACCAGCGCGTATCCCAGCAGTGATGAACTTCCGAAGCCGGACACAAGTAAAAAAGTACCTGTTTGCGGATGATTGAGCCTCATGGCTTTTGCGATAAACCATGCGATGACGAGTATAATAATTGCCGAAATAAGCATGATTAAAAAGAGCAGAAGATATTTCCACTCAAGCACCGAATGTGAGAGCGCATAAAAGATGATGGCAGGAAGGGTTACTTGTGTTACAAGCTTTGAAAAGAGAAGTCCGTACTCTTGCTTTAACATGCCCCTGTGACGCAAAATTACAATCATCAATATAATGGCAGCCAAAACAAGAATGGATGTTAAAGTGTGCATATATATATTCATCTTTTTTACTCCAATAGACTTAAAAAAAGCTCTAAAATCTGATCAATCGCTCTTAGCTTCAGTCCTGGCTCTGAGGTGAAGTGCTTTGCGATCAAGCTTTCCGGTGGGCGTCTTGGGTAATTGCTCCATCACACTCCAGCGATCGGGTACTTTGTAGGCTGCAAGATGGCTTGCTACCCAGGTTTTCAGCTCAGTTATATCCATCTGTTTTGCATCAGGTTCCCATTCGATGTAAGCCTCCAGAATCGCACCGTAGTGTGTATCGGAAATGCCTACGACACAACTCTCCTTGACATCAGGAAACGAATCAATGATGTCTTCGACTTCATGGGGGCCGACGTTTGATCCGCCATGAATGATGATCTCGCGTTTACGCTCAAGAAAGGTGTAGAATCCATCCTCATCACACGAAGCGATATCGCCTCCGTAAAGCCAGCCATCACGCAGAGTGTTCTTCGTATTTTCCGGATCTTCCCAATATCCCTGCATCACACTGTCACCGTGCACAATGATCTCACCGGCTTCACCCGGTGCAACGTCATTGCCATCAGGATCGACCAAACGGACTGTTATGCCCTCAGCGGGTTGACCGATGGTGCCGTTACGCTTCGGACCGGAGGGACGATTAGCGAGATAGCCCTCGCATTCGGTCATGCCAAAGGCTTGGAGCAGGTCATGTCCCATACGCTTGTGAAAGCGCTGATACAGGTCATGCGAGCATTCATCACCGGCAACAAAGCATACCATTAGTGAACTTAGATCTGCTGTTTTAGACAGGGGGCTTTCCAGTATTTCCAGCAGCATAGTCGGTAACATAAGTGTTGTATTGACGTGATAGCGTTCTATGGCTTGAATCAGCTTGTCTGCCTGTAGGTCACGTTCCAAAACCAGGGTGCAACCCACAAGAAAGTTCGGCATTGCAATCCCTGAGAGTCCCGCGATGTAACCCACTCCGGTCGTAGCCAGTAAAACAGTTTCCCGGTCAATTTCTTTGGTGGCAACTTGAA
>DAOWOG010000343.1 GCA_030642185.1 Helicobacteraceae bacterium
AGATCACAATCTTGACACCCACCGGCTTTTCCGAAAGCTCTTTCAACTCACCCATAAAATCAAATAGCGATTCAAGCGAATGTCCATAAGGAAAACTATTGGGGCTGAAAAGGTTTTGATGCGGTTCGACTCCACGGTAATAGGCAATGGCATCACTGACTTTATTGGCGAGCAGTTTTCCGCCCGTCTGTTTTGCCCCCTGCGCCATTTTAATCTCTGTCATACGGCAAAATCGCATTATCTTCTGATAACGTGCTTTATCAAAGTTGCCGTCACTGTCACGTACACCATAGAGTCCGCTGCCCATCTGAAAAATTATATCCGGTAAATCCGAAGGTACTTTATCCGGAAAAGCTTCGAGCGGTGCACTCCAGTTGATTCGGTAACATACATATTTTTTCGTATCAAACAGATAGGTCTCTTCATCCTGTTTCGGCAAAATCATATGCTGATAGATACGTCGTGCAAGTGATGCATTTGAAACTAGTCTAACCAGTCTATAAACCGTTTTGGCAAACAGTGTCCCCTCTTTTACCTCCAAGTAGGCATTATCCTCCGGACGATAACCATGCGTTGTCATATAATTCGAGGTCAATGATCCTTCACCTGTGTTGATCGGGAATTGACCGATATAAGCGCCCTTGGCAAAAGCACGTGTTCCTTCAGGAGAGATAGCCCCATCACTCATCGCACTGCGGCCGATAACCGATTTTGTTCTAAAAGGATGGTTAAGCTGACTGCCGAAAGTCACTTCAAAAGCGTCATCTACCTCATCCGCATTGAGAACACAATTGGTATTTTTAATAGAAAGCCGGGCACTGTGTTGAGGCTGTTCCGGTGAAAAGGAGCTCATTAGCCCCTTTCCTTCGGCTGCACTGTAGACCCACTTCACTTTATCGAAGGACTCAAAGAATTTTTCATCCCCAAAATACTGGCGCATTGGATCACGCAGCATATAGAAGAGATAGCGCATACGTCCAATGAGCGGATAATTAATCAGAAGCTGGTTTTCTCGTTGAATGAAACGATCATAAATAACTATCACAATAGCCGAAAGGAGTACAAAGACCATAACGGCATTCACTAAAAATCCGAAAACCGGAAATTGATACGTTTGCAGGGATGCAGTAAAACCTTCCATCAGCTATCCTTTTTTCCAAAAAAGAGATGATCAAGGCTAAACCGGCCCGCTCCATAAGCAACAAATACAATTAGAAACAGCATGTAATACAAGGGTATCTCAAATCCGCCGTCAGCTTGAGAAAACCCATGGTCGATATGAACAGTCATAATTGCCGTGATCATGATAATAATCAGAGGGATACTGATAATACGGGTAAAAAGTCCAAGTATGAGCAGAAGCATACCTACGGTTTCAATTGTCGAAACCAGATAAGTCATAAACAGAGGAAACGGTATATGCATTGAATTAAACCAGATGGCAATTGCTTCAGGATCAGCCCACTTGATCTCTGAAGGTTTGTAAAAGCCGTACCCGATCGCAAGACGGGCGAACAGTAAAGACGGAGATTTCAAATACTCCATTAAACGTTCAAATTCCATATAACCTTTGAGCAAATGCATGATGCGCCTTTCTCGTCTTCTTCCGATCATTATAGTATAAATATAATAATAATTGATAGTCAGATTTATGTCAAGGTTTTAAAAGGAAGAAATTATAAATGAAGAGAAAGCAGACTTAGAAAGCGTATTCAGACCAGGGAAGAGACTTCCGCCGGTCCTGTCTATAATGCAATAATTATACGAATTCGATAAATGCCATAGTCGTTGCATCACCGCGACGGATACGTGTACGTGTAATACGCGTATATCCGCCATTGCGCTCAGCAAATCTTGGCGCAATTTTATTCACCAATGTCTGTGTTGCCGATTTGCTTTGCAAAGCAGCAAAAACAGCACGGTGAGCATTTGAATCACCTTTACGTGCTGTTGTAATCAGTTTTTCAACGTATGAACGAAGCTCTTTGGCTTTCGGCACAGTTGTTTCAATTTTTTCATTTTCAATCAACGCAATACTCATATTTTTCAGTAAAGCAGCACGATGTGCGCTTGTACGTCCGAGCTTGCGGTATCCATGACGATGTCTCATGTACTTCCTTATTCAGCTTCTATTTTTTTCTTTAACGCCGCAACCAGGTCATCCGAAAGATCTGCACCTACTGCAAATCCATATTCGTTCAGTTTTTCTACAATCTCTTCGAACGATTTTTTACCCAGGTTTTTCACGTTTTTCAGGTCATTTTGGCTCATCAATGTAATTTCACCGATAAGTTTGATATTTGAACGGTCAAGGCAGTTGAAACTACGTGCACTGAGTCCCAGTTCATCAATACCTGCCGTCAATTGTTTCAGTTCAGGAGACTCTTCAACGCGTTCAATCGTTGTCGGTGCCTGAATACTGATTTCACTGCTGAACACTGCCATTTGTGCGTGCATGACTTCCAATGCATTTTTAAATGCATCCAAAGGAGTAATCTGCCCGTCAGTAACAATGTTCAGTACTACTTTTTCAAAGTTCGGATTATCTTCTACAAATACGTTTTCAATCGCGTATGTTGCTCTGCGTACCGGCGTGAAGAAGGCATCAAGGGCAATATATCCCTCATCCAATTCATCACGAATATTTTCGCTCGGAACATATCCGATTCCCTGAAAAATTTTGATCGAGAAATTCAGTGTTGCATCTTCATTGAGTGTTGCCAGAAAAGCATCCGGTGTCACC
>DAOWOG010000036.1 GCA_030642185.1 Helicobacteraceae bacterium
ATCTCACTGGTCGCAACATCAATCTTGATCGAAGCCCTGTTTTCATCATTTAGAAAATTAACGGTTCCCTCTAGTTTACCTATGCTGCGTTCAGCCTGAAAAGTATTTGATCTATATTTGCACTGTAGTAAGTGAAATCTGGATAGTTTTCGTGTTGCCAAACCCATTTTTTAACTTCCATTTTAAACCCATGATCAGAATATCTTGTTAATCTTATCATATAATGATATTATTAACAAGATATTCTAATCATTTCCTTCTCATACTCAGCCAACGTACCATGCATCTCTGCACCGTTACCATCTATATAAAATCAATATGACGAAAAAACTACACTTTTTTATCTTATTTTATCACTTTATTTAGTTATTTTTGACTTTTGCTATTTCATTGTATATAATATTGCTTATTACTTTTTTGAATTAAATAAAAATGGAGAGTTATGCACTCTTTTTTATCATTTATCTTTTCGGTTTTATTGTTAGCTTCATTTTCTTTTAGCGGAGTTGCCAAAGCCGATGCTGCCGTTACAAACGAGGTAAACTTCTTTAATCAGACACTCAGAGCCAGCCCCTTTATATTAAAACACTATTATGCCGATTTGAACTATGATTTTTTAACGGTGAAAGGGAACTTATATCAGCATGATGACAACCTGAGCATTTCTGAACCCCATAGTCATATCATTGATCTCAATCTTTTCTTCAGTGATAAAATTTTACTAAAAAAACTGCTTCTTAACTGGACAGCAGATCAGAGTAAGAACTCTGCCATCAAAGCAGTCACACTCAAAGAGATCGATAAAAGATTAAAAGTCAAAAACAACCAATCTGATCTTCTGTTTTACCTTAACTGCGCAGAAAGCAAAAAACTCCTTGATAAAAAAAACAAAATAACGTTCCTGATCGATCCCAATAACGGAGTTCAGGATCTCAAATTGCAAGTAAAAGCTTTCGGACTAAACCGAAACTCTATCTTCAAGATCATCCGTTACCTTATCTGCACAAGAGATGATCCGCAGCTCAATGAAGCACTTTTGAGCAGTTTGTACCTCAAAGGGTTTACAGACATCCTTCCTCTGTTTAAATTTGAAACGTACGAAAATATTTATCTGCCGGAGCACTCCCTTTTCTTTCTGCCTGTAGATACTGACTTCAGCACTGACCTTAAAAAAACGAAAGCACTGTTTCAGGAAGGAAAATATCCGTCACTCGAGGGTATTAAACCGCTTCCGCAACAGGTTAAGAACAAAGGTAAATTTTTATTTGTAGATCAGAAAAAGATACGCTTTCTAAAATTTAAAAATCCTGAAGACTGCATAAAAATCAAAAAAATAGATCTGGCCAAATAAAATGCCAAATCCTGCCGATTACCGTACCAAGTCTAATCAACATGTCTATGACCGTTATCTTAAAAGAGATGAGGATTCTACAGACCAGCGGCAACTCACCAAAGAGATTAGAGTTTTCGGTTTTTCCGTCTATTTTTTACTCTTTCTGATTATTACCAAGTCGCTCTATATTTTAGCCGAAACAATTTATAACTCTATCGTTGTTGACGGAAATTCAACGCTGGACCTCACCCAGGAAAATCTGCAGAACATTCAGGATCTCGGACTGCTTGTTTCAACTACCGGATTTATTCTGCTGATTTTGCCGCTGATTTACAAACTCTCTCTCTATGTCACGATCAAGGATGTCAAAAATGCCTTTTTGAGGGTGATCTTTATCGTTGTCTCCTCTTTTTTTATCTTTCTTGTGACCTATACCGCATTTGAACGTTTGACTGACTATATCATTGAAAAAGCAAAGAATGAACGTTATGATGCCTATTATCTCACGATGCTGAAAAACGGCATACTCAATAATATTTTGGGTTACTCTTCATTTATCGTTGATAGAAACACCACTGACGGAAAACATGACTTCAGTATTGAAGACAAAGTTGTCGGTCTTAATCTTTACCTGCTGCTCTTTGTCGATGACAAGGTGATTCAGAATATGGTCGATCACGGTGTTGACAATATCTACCGTTTTCAACTTAAAAAATTTATTGAAAGAGATTATGCCGGTCAGGAGCAGAAGATCATTAACCTTGCCTCACGTGTACGTTATTTTTGGCATAAATACAATCTTCTTAAAACGCAGGCCAATGAAGAGATCAGCCATTTGCAGGAGCCTATAGTCATTGAACAGACATACAACCGCTTTATGGAAACACTCAAAGAGGAGTATGAGCTCTATAAGTTTGATAAGGAAAATTTAAAAAATTCAATTTCGATCTCTCTGCAGAGCACCCCGAAAGATGCTTCTGAGCTGCAAATAAAATGGGAAAAACGTCATGGAACCGTTGATATAGATATTGACAGTTTTGAGAACTATCTGAAAGATGAATCGGTCAAACTCAAGATGGCTGCACTTTCAAAAGATACATTCCATACCCGTTTAGGGTATGAATTCAACGGAACATTTGAGAGTTTTATCCCCTATTACAACAACTCCATCGATCTGCTTTCTGATGCGATCATTTACAGAGAAGTGGAAAAAAAGTTAAACCGATACGGTCTTAAAAAAGTTTCTTTACAATACGATTGGGAGAGTTTTATCGCACAGCCTTTTATTGAGGATCTTCTTAAAAAACGTATTCAGAACGATGAACTTCGCGCCAACGTTCTTTCTATTGTCAAAGATCGGGATCTGGAAAGATTTTATAATGAAATCTATCTTCCTGAAGTAGAAAAACAGCTCAAGAAAAGTCTATATATCTCCAAAGAGAGTTTTCTCAATGATCCTGCCTCGCAAAAAATTGGCGATGATGCACTGAAACTGCTCTATATCCCGCCGCTTGCCATCTTCTTCTCTTCAATTTTCGGCCTGCTCAATATGATCATATTGATCGCCTATATCTTTGTACTGTTCTGGTGGTACTATAAACTCAAAAAAAGCAGACTCGATAAGCGCAGACTCTATACGATGCGAGGATCATTTTTTGGCATTCAACTGCTGATGGCAGCCGTACTGATCTATCTTCCTATCCAGTTAAGCACTCATAAGACAAAAAACTACCCTCTACTTGATAAGCTGTTTCATGATGATGCCAAAGAGATCAACAAAACTTTTCTCTTAACCATGCAGTGGCTTATCAGTGCAGAACCAATTATCTATACAGTTGGAAAATATTCCAGAGAAGAACTTCTGAGTCCGGAATTTTTGGATACTTATGGCATTCAAAGCGATAAAACACAGGAAAAATAAATTCTGACTGCTTCGTCCTTGTATAACAAAATACAACGGACTAGTCCTTTATGTATCAAAAATGTGATAAACTATTACTTCAACTAATCACAAATAAAACCCTCAAGAATAATAAAAAGTAATTCGTTTACTTTAAAGTAAGTTTAAAAAAAATAATACTACTATTAGCGCAATTTTTAGTTTTGAGCTAGAAAAAAGAAGGAGTAGCGATGAATGCTATAATGAAAACAGGAATGATCGCGGGAGCACTTTCAATGCTCCTTGCCAGTGGCGCACACGCCGGAGTACCAGTTGATCTGGCTTATCCACAGGGTAAACTGACAAATGCGGAAGATATAATTGACAATGTATTTTTTGTTAACCACTTTTATGCCTTTAAGAACTACTCGATTGTAAAGAAAAAACGTGATATTACAGTCATCATTAAAAAATCAGAGGGTAAAAAACCGCTAACGGAGACTCTTGAACGTTATCTAAACAATGATTATGGAAATGATGATACAGTTAAAGCAAAAGACCTTGCCATTTTCCGTTCCGGCAAAATGAAGGGTACGGGTATGCTGATTACCGATTATGAAGATGATGCACGTTCTCAGGAGTACCTGGTATGGCTTCCGGCACTTCGCAAGATCCGCCGTTTTGCACAGCCGGCACACGATGATTCCTGGGGTGGAACCGACTTTACCTTTGGTGATGTAACGCTTCGTAAACCAATGCATGAAACACATGAACTGCTTGGAACTGAAACATTTGGACAAACAGTTCACGCATTGATTATTCCAAAAAACCAGCAGACACGTGCAACCAAAAAGCTTCCCGGTGCAACTGACGAATTTAAGGACAGAGAAGTTTACAAAGTTAAAAGTACAACCAAATTTCCAAGCTGGTGGTATGACTACCGAGTCGCATATATCGACACAAAAACATTTGCTGACTATCGCACTGAATACTATAAAAACGATCAGTTAGTCAAAACACTGGAAAAAAACTGGCAGCCAATGGAAGGTCAGAAAGACCCGCGTGCACTTCGCTGGTACGTATGGTATGCAAAAACAATGGAAAACGGTCATGAAACCATGTCTTATATGAAGAAAAAGATTACTGAACACGACACGAATCTGAAACCTAGTCTCTGGACTAAAAGAACATTAACAAAAATCAAAAAATAAGAGGCTCTCAAAATGAAAATCAATAAAATTGCCCTTTCAGCAGCCTTGGCTGCACTGCTTGTTGCTCCAGCTGTAAGTTTTGCGGACGAAGCAGAAGTTGAAGTTGAAGAACCGTATCAGGAAAGTACAGCAGAAGTACTCGGTATTGAGATCTCCGGTGATCTTTATGCAGATTTTGGTGTCTATACCGGCAGCGGTCAGACACACAATCCGCTTCGCAATGCTGATAATACACCCCAAACACATGATGCCGGTGACGCCAGTAGAAATCTGATGAAAGCCAACTTGTACATCAATGGCGAAATCGGTGAAGAGAGCAGCTGGCACGCACAGCTTCAGGCCATTACGGATACGCAGGCAGAAGGTGATGACTTCCGTTATTTCCGTAACAACAGTGAGTTTGAAGCGGTCCGTGAGCTCTACTTCGATACTACTTTAGGCGATTTGGATCTTCGTATCGGTAAGCAGCAGGTAGTCTGGGGAACTGCAGACGGTGTCAAATTCCTTGACATTATCAATCCGACCGATTTCCGTTACTGGGGTCAGGAGACTATGGAAGACAGCCGAATCCCGCTCTGGATGCTGACAGCAGAATACCCTATCGGTGATGACGGTTCACTTCAACTGGTTTATGTTCCACAGGTCAATGTGGGTAATCAAATTTCCGGTCTGATTGATGTCGAAACAGGCGATCAGGGCCAACAATTTGTCAGCCTTGGAGCCAGTACTATTACCGGTAAATATAACGGTTTTAAAAATATTGGGCCGGATATGGGTAAAGTTGCCGGTGCCTTTACACAAGGTTTTAACGGTCTTATGCCGAACTGGGCAAACCCTAATATTTTGGCTGGCTTTAAAGGCATGACTGTGGGAATGTTTACGGGAATGGATGGACAAGACGGCAGACCGGATGTTGATCAATTCCTTCAAAGCACCATTCCTGGCGGTTCAGGTTATACGCCAGGTTCAGTTCCTTCAGGTGTGACTGGAAATATGATGCTGTCCGGTATAGCAAATAACCAGCCGGACAATCCACAAATGCCTGGTGTCGGCGCCACCACAAACTTGATGGGTCTTGAACTGAATGCAGCAAATCCAAGCAGTATGTTTGACTATATGGCTAACACAACATTTGCAACATTTGATACCTTTGTCGGTATCAATACTGCTTATGTCAGAGACAGAGAAAAAAATGACTGGGACAACGGCAACATCGGATTGCGCTACAAAGGCAGTACGGACGGTGGATTTAACTACTCACTGAACTACTACTATCACTATGACAACAATCCGGTTATTGACGTTTCATGGCAAGGTACAGGCGGACGGGCTTTGACTGCCAATGCAACCACACAGGGCTTTGATCAAAACGGCCGTCCTGTCGGCAGTCCGGGTGCCGGAGGCGAAGCTTACAAAACGTCAACGATGAGCCTGGAAAAAGCAGATGGTTCACATTATGATTATGCGACTGACGGACCGGCTACAATGGTCTTTACTGAAAGTCAGAACAAGATCAATACTTTCGGTACCTCATTTGACTACGCGATCGATACTCCGGCAATGCCGATCATTCTACGCGGTGAGTTTGTCTACGATAAAGGTGTAAAAGCTCCTGTTGTCGATCTTGACAAACTCTCTTACGGTGATATCGCCGGTGCTATGAAAAACCTTGAAGCAGATTTTGTCAAATATATTATCGGCGTCGATGTAACCGTCATGACAAACCTTTTCCTTAGTTTCCAGTTTATGGATAACTGGAATCTTGATTATATAGATGAAACTGTTGATCAAAATGGAGATGGTGTAGCGCATTCACGCCACTCTGCCAATCCGGCTACCATGAATATGTCAAATGGTATGAAGGCAGCGGAAGAGCACCAGATCATGTATACGTTCTTTTTCTCTAAACCATTTTTGGAATCAGACGCGATGCGTGTAAACAACATCTTCCTTCTTGAAAATGAAAACTTGGGATGGTGGAACCGTCTTGATCTTGAGTACAGCTGGTCAGATGATATCCTCTTTTCAGCAGCCTGGAATCAATACGGCGGAGACAAAAACGGTGTTTTCGGCCAATTCGAAGATATGTCGAATGTTCAAGTCGGTGTTAAATATATCTTCTAAAGTTTAGATTTAAATCTCGGAGGTGGGACTTCAGTCCCGCTTATCTACGGGACTAAAGTCCCATTTCCGAATAAATCCTACTTTTACACACAAATCTATCCATTAGGAAAACAGTATGAGTCAAAAAAAGGGATTCTCCTTTCACTACGCTGCACTGGTAATGAAATTTCGCTGGTTTATTTTAGCCTTCATTGTACTTGCCACGATCTTAGCAGCACTGCAAATTAAAAACGTTGACATCCGAAACGACCCTGACACCCTCCTCCCTCAAACCAACAAATACGTCTCGACAAACAATTACATTGAAGAGAACTTCGGTATGGGAAATATCTACGTTGTAGGTATCGAGCTTAATGAGGGCGAAGGCTCAGTCTATCAGCCATGGTTCGTCAACATCGTCCGTGAAATTCACAATAAACTTGAAAAGATGGAGACGGCCAGCAAGCCGAACTTCATCAGTATCGCAGCACAAAAAGTCAAGAACATGAGCGTTGATGAGGAAGGAAGCCTTGTCTTTAAACGCCTCATTCCCAATGACGGCATCAGTACGACTGATCCTGAACTCGCACAGCATCAGCTAGACTTCATGAAGGCGGGTATCGACGGAAATCCGGTACTCAAGCCGATGATCATCCATGAAGTCGATCCTGAAACCGGTGAAAAATGCCGCAATAATGAACCGAACTGTGTTGCTAGAGCGACCTTTGTCATTGCTGACTTCGATAATGGCGTTAAAGAGCAGTATGTCAGCTGGGTACGTCAGGCAGTTGCTGATCTGGATCCTTACTATGCAGATGACCGTATCACGATCTCTATCGCCGGAGAACCTTACTTCCTCGCATGGATGATGGTACAGCTTCTTGATCACTGGTATCTTTTCGTGCTTTCAGTCTTGATCGCATTTATCATTCTTTATATGGAAACACGTTCACTCAAAGGTGCTTTTTTTCCACTTGCAGGTGTTGGTGTGAGTATCGTCTGGACACTGGGTCTTATGGGCTTTACCGGCTTTAAGCTCACTACGATGATGGTACTGACGCCGATGCTGATCCTCGCAGTCGGTATGGGCCACGCTATTCAGGTCACCCGGCGCTATATGGTGTCGAAAAAGAATGGAGAAAATACGGAAGAGGCCAGTTTCAATGCGCTTGGCTTCACGATCATTCCTGCAACGCTTTCCATCGTGACTGATGCCATCGGTTTTGCAACACTGGCATCGGTTGATATCTCATTTTACAAAGCTTACGCCTACTTCGGTATGTTCGGTATGTTCTCGCTTCTCATTACAACGACAACGCTTATTCCGTTGTTGATGTTTATGTTCCAGGATAAAAAAGAGAAAGCACCACCTGAGGGTTACAAGTGGGAAGGTGCTCTTGGAACGATGGTTGAGAGGATGCTTGCCGGTCCTGGAAAATGGATACCGATAGGTGTTGTCGCAATTATTATTGCCATCTCTGTCCACTATACCAAACTGGGTGAAGGCATCAGCACAATTTTAGCCGATGACAAACACAGCGGTATGGAGAAGCTGGAACTGGTCGCACAGGGAGACACCTATGATCTTATGCCGGGTGTCCAAAAAGGGATCGATTATGCTCAAGCAGCATTCAAAGTCCATTCGGGACCGGTTCAGGATATCTTCGCTCTGAACAGAATTATGCCGGGTGTTATCTCCTTTAACATTCCGATCCGTGCGAAAGAGCCGTTGCTCCCAGAGTGTGATGACGATTACTTTGATGCACTTGATGCGGCAGATGAAACAGGCACTGAGTATCCGGAGAAAAACTGTTATGATCCGGAAGAAGATGCGCCGCAGGGTATTATGAACAACGCAACCGTACTGGCTGCTCTGGAAAAGATGGAAGACGATATTCGTCAGCATCCATTCATAGGATTTACAGCGTCATATGCCCAGTACATTAAAATCGCAAATATGCTGTTGATGAC
>DAOWOG010000004.1 GCA_030642185.1 Helicobacteraceae bacterium
CTTTAGGGGGACACAGCTTCCTTTGCACGCTTCGCTTGCAAAACTCGCAACTGTCCCCAAATCTCCGCTAATTTGTTATCTTATAAACTACGAAAATAATAAAGAATGACTTCCAACCAGCTTATCGTCTTTATACTTTTAATCTAGTTTTTCACCAGCAAAAAAGATGACGACTGTCGTAAGCAATAATTTCCCCGCTAAGGTAAATTATTTGTCTAAAATTATCCTTGAATTCCATCTGCTCTCGGCGCTAATAGAAATGGAAAAAACACCTTTATATACAACATAAACGGGATTGTCCAAATAATAGATGAGTAGAGATATAGTTCACTCATATACTCCTCAAAAAATGGTATTAGACCGCGCATCAGTGTAGCGATAATGATTAGAATCACCATAAGATGCGTATAAATATTTGATGTCAAATGCCGTCCGGTATGAATCCAGCCGATAATGACCATGATCATCAGGTACGCCAATCCAATCCCTCCGCTGGTAATAAAGTGTCTAAAGTGGTTGATGCCATAGATATCATCATTTAACAGATCCCATCCCATAAGTGCATATCCGGTACCCAGCATAACAAAAATAGGAGCAAGATAGAGTATATAGGGCTGATTCCAGATAAACTTCTCTTCCAGGTTATAGTCACTTGTGATCGCTAAGATCGCAGCACCGCTTGCCAGTCCCAGCCAGCCCAGAGCAGAATTGTCAGGATAAAGAAATTCTACGATGGTAAAAGCAATGACAGTGAAAACAGCGAGGTTTGTCAAAGGAGGTCGTGCGATGTAGATATCGTCAATCTCCTTATCTTCCATCAGCTCATTGACCGCTTCCATATTGACACGGCGCATTGCCAGCAAGATAAGCACTACGATGGCACCTAAAGCAATTTTGAGTATGGACATTGCGTCTGTTTCTGCCAAACCTGCCTGAGAAGCAAAAAACCAGGCTTCAAGTACAAAGATAGCCACAAGAACATATCCTAAAGAGGCATGTCTCTGGAGTCTGTCCAGCACAACATCTTTTGCAAACCAGATGAGCCACGCCAACATAGAGAGGTTTAAAATAGCGGCTAAATAGACACCGGTGATATCGATAAACCAAAAGCTGATCCGTCCGGCTATCCATAAGATCATAATATATTGCAGCCGTTTACCGATAAAAGGCACCATACCCGGAAAAAGTTCGGGAAGCCCTGTTGTTAAAAATGCCATGACTCCCGCGGTGAGGATGCCAAAAAGCATCTCATACACATGCCAGGTAAGCGTATCATTCATAAACGGTATGCTGATTACATCGCTCCAGACCAATCCCCAAAGTATCATAGAGATGATCATGTAGGGTGCAAGCAGTAAAAAGACGGGTCTGAACCCATAAGCCAGATAAGGCGGTACATTTTTTTCATCGGGATAATATAAATAGTGATTGGTGGCGTGTAATTTTTCTTCTTGATTTTCCATTATTTCAGCTCCAGTTCAAAAGTATCGATGATCTCAACATCCTGCAATATTTTTGCACTTTCACTATAGACATACTTGTCATCGCGTTCATTTTGAGGCAGGTCGTACTGAAATTTTTTCACGATATGCCCAGGATCCGCTTTTAAAAGCAGTATCTCATCGCTGAGTCTGATCGCTTCCATCAGATCATGAGTGATAAACAGTATGCTGATCTCTTTTTTACTTATCATCTCTATCAGTATGGCCTGCAACTCTTTTTTAAGTCCGATATCCAGTGCTGAAAACGGTTCATCAATAAAAAGCAGTGATGGTTTAACGACTAGCGCTCTTGCAAAACTGACGCGCTGCTTCATACCGCCGCTGAGGTCTTTGGGAAACTTTTCAAAGTCTTCCTCTTCCAAGCCGAACTGAAGAGCGATCTCTTGTGATTTCTGTATCGCAGCAGCTTTTTTTTCTCCATTGGCCAACAGTCCAAGGGCGATGTTGTCGATCACATTTTTCCAGGGCAGAAGCCGTCCCTCCTGAAAAGCAAAGGTGTGGCTTGCAAATGAGTTTTTAACACTCCCTTCCTCCACATCCAAAAGGTCCGCACAGAGATGAAGCAGGGTGGTCTTGCCTCCGCCGCTGGGACCGACGATAGATAAAACCTCACCTTTTTCCAATGTAAAGTTTATATCTCTTAATATCTCGGTAAATCCGAAATGATGATTTAGGCCTTTGACCTCTAGCTTCTCCATAACTCTACCTCTCTCTTGATGGGTTCTAAAATAATGTACTCTATTACCATTAACGAGCCGATCATAATAACAACCAGTGCAAGTGCCGTAGGCGTGTCGAGCTGACTCCGTGCTATTGCCAAAGAAGCTCCCATACCGTCGCTTGTGGCAAGCAGTTCCGCCATGATGACGATCTTCCAGGCCATACCAAGTCCGCTGACCCAGGCAGGAAATACGTAAGAGAAGATATGCGGGAAATAGACGTCGAAAAATTTCATATGCCACGGTAGGTTAAAACTGTCTGCCATCTCTTTAAGATCACCGTCAAGGGTGCGAGTACCCTGCAGGGCACCAACAAATATGATAGGAAAAGAGGCAACGATAACGGTAAAGATCACCGTTTCATCACCCATGCCAAACCAGATCATTGCGAGTACGATCCAGGCGATCGGCGGCATACCGACCAAAATGGTGACAATAGGGCGGCTCATCATGGAAGCCGTGGCAAAAAATCCGGCAATCAGTCCGAGAGCGGAGCCCAAAAGCAAAGAGATGCCAAATCCCATAGAGGCACGATAAAGTGTTGTTTTGATCTCTTCAATGACTGACGCATCCTGAATCATTACAAACAGTGTCTTGAATGTTTCAAGTGGAGCAGGCAGGACTAAATCACCATAGATCTGATTTCCCATATCCCAAAAGGCGATAAAGAGCAGTATAGAGGCAACGGCTCCCCATCCGCTCCAGAGGTAGGCGGGAAAATCTTTTAGTATTTTGAGAGCAAATTTCATTATTTCGTACTGTAGTAAAAATCATCAGAGGGCAGTTTGCCGCCGATGCTTTTGGGATCGTCTTCTTGCAGTACATTAAAGAAAAATTCCAGCTCTTTTTTTGCTTCAGTGGCACTGACACTGTCGATATTGACATGGGCAATAGAATCGGAGAGCCCCTTTTCCTCCAGCATCGGAAGTGTCTGAACGATCAGTTTTCCAGCCTCTTTGGGATGGGTTTTATACCAGGTAAGTGATTTTCTATACTCCTCTAAAAAGCGTTCGATCACTTTTGGTTTGTCCATCATCTTTCCAACAACGGCCATACCGGCTTCAGGAATCCGGGCATTGCTCTTAAAGACAGTTGCCCACTCCTCCTGAAGATCTGTGCTTCGGTAGAGATCCGGTGCGATAATGCTGATAGGGAATGATTTTGTCTTGCGCAATGCGATCGAGATGGCGGGTTCAGCCAGCAGCGCATGATCGGCACGACGCATGATCAGCATCTGCATCGCATCGATCGGACTGGCGACATAAACGAGATCAAAATCTTTTTTCGGATCAAATCCCTGACGTTTAAGCAGCTGTTTAAAGACGATATCTGGCATATCTGCGCGAAAAGGAACAACGATTTTTTTGCCTTTGTAGTCTTTGAGTGTTTTAAGATCCTTATCCCGGCTTATCATGCCGAGAATACCCCAGATAGAGACATCGATCAGTTTCAAGCTCACTCCTTTGTTATGTAGGATAGCTGCGGTATTGGTCGGGATCGCTATAAAATCGACATCGCCTTTGATCGTCATGGCACGAAGTTCATCCGGATTTTTCCAGAGCCTGAACTCGACTTCATCGGCAACATCTTTCAATGCATCGGTCTCTATCATATGGATGACCGGGTGTGAAACCGTGGCGAACGGACCGGCAATCACCAGCTTCTTTATCTTTTGATCGGCATATGCGGAGTTAAATGTCAGCAGCAGCAAGGCTAACAGCGTAAAAGTTTTTTTCAACATGAGACTTCCTTTTTCGTAGAATGCATGAATTAATTAAGAGCATTATATTAGTATTGATAGTAGTTATCATTGATATAAATCAAGTGACGGCTTTTTTTATACTGTTTAGCCGTTGTCACTAATTTAAAGCAGCCAAGGCAGTATACCAAATGCTGCCGGTCACCATAAGTGCCGCTGTAAGGTTCATCGCCTCCGAGGCATTGGTGGCATATTCGACACCCATATCCAGGATGTCAAAATCCTGCCAGGTATAACCGTTGTCAATTTTATTGATTTTAAAGAATGTAGGCATTTTTGTCTCCTTTAATAACTATAAATGCTCTTGTATAGCTTTTCGAATGACGCTTCTGGCAAGAGAAGTGTCAATATTGCCATGGCGCATTTTGAGTGTCTTCATCAGTGAACAGCACATTTTTACATCTGCTTTCATTCCTGAGTGAAGGATAAGACTATCGACTTGTTGGCGCATTTGATTGACGGACATAATGTTTCCTTTATGATAATTGATATCATAATTATAAGATATTAAAGCTTTTATTATTATTAAATTGATAATCATTATTATAATAAATTCTAAAAGTGTATGGGTATTTACTGCCGTGTATGTTAATTGAATAACATACACCTTCATAAGACAGTATTGCTGCATATACAGCTGTATTTTGAAAATATGGGTAGTTATAGGAGAAATAGATGAGTATCGACTCTTATGCGATACTTTATACCCGTTTCAGGTATTTTTTTTCAACCATTTTTTTCCTTTCTATTTGTGTAAGTAAATGAGTAGGGAATCATTTTCAGCTCATAATCATCCTTTGTTTGAATTCTGATATGCTGACGAAACTGTTCCGTCTTGGGATAGACAAGGTAGATCTGGTCAATCGCTTCGTTTTGAAGCTGCTTGAAACCTGCATTGATCTGTTCGGTACGTCGGGAAATATTTCCCGGATTGACATGTTTCCACTGCGGATAGAGTCGTGTACGTTGCCCTTTTTCATCAATATGAATATAGGGTGCATCGAAACGAACATCCTTGCCAGGAGCTCTCTTAATCCGATTAAAGACAGTTTGTGCAAAAAGGACATTGAGATCAAACATAACGCCGACCTCTTTACCGTCAAACAGCATGGCGATAAGTTTGGCAACAGGGTGATGATAGCCCAACAGCATTTGAAAATTCTGCTCAAATTTCCAGTCTTGTGCAAGATATCGCGCTTTTGGATGCAGTGCCTGTTTGAAGAACTGATGAAACAGTGCCGTCTCATGGTGATAGATTTTAACAACCTGCTGAGCCTTCTCAGGTCTGAGTTTATACATTTGAAATTGTGAGAGAATTCTGTCAAGAAAGATACTCATGAGATTTTTCTCAAATATGCTGCTGTCATGAAGCGGGACGCGCAGTGATGGATCAAGATGATCATTGATCATAGAAAAAAAGAGTCGCCGCTGTTGAACCTTCTCTTCAATTTGGTAGCTTTTTGGCATGACCTCTTTTATACCGTTACGGTATTTGGTGAAACCGAACTTACGCATTTCATCTCCTTTTTGATAATTGATATCAATAGTATAGAGAAAGAAAGCTTAATCAATATTGATATTTATTATCAATAAGGAAATTCGATGTCCTTTATTCTTATCACCGTCAAGGTGATAACTAAAGCGTTAGGTTTCCGATCTCCCTGTCGACCATAAATAGCCCGCGACCCTCCAAACCTATAATATCAATCTTGTCCAGGATTGATTTAAACAGTTTCTCTTCTTCATGTTGTTCTGCAACATACCATTGCAGGAAATTAAAAGTAGAATAATCTTTTTCATATAAGGCAATATCTACAAGTTCATTGATCTGATCTGTTATCATCGTCTCATGCTTGTAAGTTTGTACAAATATCTCTTTTAAACTATCAAACTCTACCTCCGGTTTGTCAATAGTCTTAATAATGGCTAACGCTCCGGTGTCTTGAATATAGTCAAAGATTTTTTGCATATGAGACATCTCTTCTGCAGCATGTGCTCTTAAAAATTTCGCAGAACCGTTTAAGCCTTTATAATTGCACCATGCACTCATCTGTAAATATAGATTTGATGAAAAAAACTCCAGTGTTACCTGTGTATTTAATTTTAATAGTATATTTTCGCTTAGCATGTTATTCCTTTTTGGCAATTAATTGATCATAATTTCATAATGAAATCAACTTGTTTTAAACTCTTGGTTAATGACTTCAATATCGCTGCTGTCTACCTCCTTCTTTAAAAGATAGCCTCTCTTTGTCTTGTGGACTACGATCAGCATGTCAAGTTTTTCAAAAAACTTTACCTGCCTTGATACTGTTGCGTATCCGGCACCAAGCGTTTGCTCATTTAGTTTTTTAACCAAATAATCGATACTTACCGGATGGTTTTGCGCGTAAAGGACCTTTAGTACCCGCTCTCTTTGATCAGAATAGCGTAGCTTATTTTCTTTCATATAGTTGTAAATAAACATCCTGAACGTATTGATATGCGCCCTCTCATTTGAATTTATGTATAGCATGCCTACTCTTTTAGCTCAGCCATCAAATGCTCATATTTTTTGTCGGTTAACGTTCTCAAGAAGGCCTCAATCGCTCTTATTTTAGTGTCTGGAAGTGCTTTTGTATCTTGGAGGAGATCGTGATTGACAGTAAGAGGGTGATCGGTTGCGCCCCAGGATTTTCCTGTTTCGGGATTGATAGGATGATCACCTAAATTTGCCATATGATCATAAAACTCTAAAACAGTTCGAAGATCCTTAAAGACACCATTGTTCATATAAGGAGCGGTTACGGCTATATTTCTCAATGTCGGCACTTTTGTTTTGCCTAGATGTTCATCTTGTTCAACCGTTCCGCCAAGTCCTAAAAATGTAGCATTGGCATCTTGAAGCCCTAGAGCGGCTCTTGCATCCATCGCTTCTACGTTTCGAGGCGTTCCGATATTTTCATACTCATGATTTGTAAAGAGTTCATTGGATCTTCTTTCACTTTCTGAATTGAGGCTATGGCAAGAGGCACAGTTTGTATTTGCATTTGAAAAGAAAAGTGCGTAACCTGCATCTTCTAAATTTGTAAAGGTGTACTCACCCTTTAACATCCTGTCGTATTTAGAATCAAAAGGTGTAAATTGATCTGTCTTTTCAAATTTGGCAATCGCTTCTGTCATACTTTCATACGTTCTGTTTATGTCACTGAATATCTCACTTCCATACAGATTCTTAAACGCTTTGACATAGATCTCATTCTCTTTTAATCTCTCGACAACACTCCCTTTGTCCGGCATCATCATCTCAGCACCATCCAGCGGTGGGCCTCCGGCCTGTCCTTTTAAATTTTCTGCTCTTCCGTCATGAAACTGTCCTCCTTTAAAGACGCCGTCAGCCTCGCCAAAGTCTGGAGAAAACCTGGCATAAGATGCAGTAGGTGCATTTCTTCCGCCCAGACTGACACCGTCATCACCGACTGAAAAGGCACCGTTAATAAACACACTTTGGTTCGCATCGTCTTCACTGAATCGTGCATCAATGAAAGCGTGTTCAGGGTTGTGGCAGGTGGCACAAGAGGTGTTTCCGGTTAAGGAGAGGTTTTGATCAAAAAAGAGCTTCTCGCCCAATTGTGCTCTTGTAAGTTCCTCCTCTACGATTGGTGTGGCACTATCACTTCCGCATCCACCCAGCATAATAATTCCTGCGACTGCTACGCTTGTAAGTATTTTCATTTTTAATCCTTAAAATATAAATCCGGCACTTGCTGTAAATGAGTTTTCATCTGCCAATGTTGCCTTTGAGCCATAATCTCTCGTTTTGTAATCAGCTTTGATGACGACTTTCGGATCAGGAAAATAGGCAAGTCCTGCTGTATATTCATAAAAGCGATTGTTATCGACGTATTTTGTTTGTGAAGAAGCATCCATATCCAGTCTTTCAACCTCTCCCACCGCGTAGAGTTTATGGGAAAAATTAAAGCTGTTTAAGATGTCATAGCCAACAGTGACATATTGACCGTTGACACTGTCCGAGATTGTTTGAGAGATATCCTGGCTCAATTGTTCTACATCACCCCCCAGACCGCCATACGTGGCCAAGGCTTGAACATCAAAGCCATGATTTTTATAGGTGATGTGCGCTTCTGCCATTGTTATAGTGATATCTGCATTTGAGTTGTGCCCCGTGGGGTTGCCCGGTTTGGTTTGCGTTAAGACAGAAGAGACACCGTACATAAATGAGCCTCCAATGTTTAAGCCGCCTGAGAGATCATAAGTTCCCCGTGCCACAAAGGAGATATCGTCGGTAAACTGTCTGGCACCAAGCCGTCCCTGCTGAATAAATCTGCCCTCGATAAATCCGCCGCCATCGGGCGAGGTGATAAGCCCTGCATAGTACTCAAAAGCATCTATCTTTCCATGACTTAACAGTCCGTTGGTGTGCCAGGTTGATGGAATGATAATGGTCTCAACCATCGGTCTGTCCGTAGTGAGGTATGCGACAGGCTCATGGTTTAGATTGACCAAACCAAAAGGAACCAAAACATGACCCACACGGAGTGCAAAACTGGTGTCAATTAAAAAGTCAAGATAGGAGAACTCAACAATGGCGTATTTGTAATTTTTGGTATTATCGCTTCTTGCCCCGCCATCTTCAAACTCGATCTCTGTGTTCATGACGATCCAGTCATTGAACTTAAAACCGATGTAAGGGACAAATCTGACGATATTGAACTCAGATTTGTTACGGGTGTCATTGGCACTGTCTGAGCCATAATTTTTAAAACCGCTGTATTTTTTATACTTGTACTCACCGTAGCCGCCGATAGAGACAAAGCTGTCCGAGTAGTAGACTTTTGATGCTGCCTGACCCATTGAACTAAAGCTCTCATATTTGGTGCCGTTCTCGTACTGGCTGTTGGCTACCTCTTCCAAAATAGCCTCATTTTGCTCCTCTTGAGACGTTTTCATCTCGTTCATCTCTTTTTTCAGCGTCTGTATCTCCTGATACAACTCTTCATTGGTCGCAGCCATACTCAGACTGGCGCAAACGGCTAAACTTAAAACTATTTTTTTCAAATTAAACTCCTTTTTTTAAAGGGTTCGAGTAACATCGCTAAAACGGTGTTGTGCGAATTTCCTTCTTTGATTCCGTACACGATGTTGACATTTGTCTTTTCGATATGCAAGGTGTTGAACAACCAGTCCCAAAGGGCTAAAGCGCCTCCGAAATTTTTATGGGTGAATGCAACGCTGTGGTGAAGCTGATGCTGATAGGGCGCGATAAAAATCTTCTCTAAAAAATCCCCGTAACGCAGCGGGATATGCGAGTGTCTCAGATTTGAGCCTAAGATGCCGAACAAAAAGACAAACAGATTGGCACCGATGATCTGAATGAGGCCGATTTTGGCACCGAACAGATAGAGAAAAAGTCCTGTTATTAGACCGACACTCAAGGCATAGCGAATGCCGAAGAGAATGTTTTCTATGGGATGTACACGGTAAAATGTCAGTGGATTTAAAACCTCTGCACTGTGGTGAACACGATGGACTCTCCAGAGAAAAGGGACGGTATGCAGAAGTCTATGCAGCCAATACCTTGTAAAATCACCCACGATAAAGATACTTAAGGTGTAGAGAAATACCACGCTCTCTTTAGAGAAGGAGAGTGGTGAGATATATCCGAGTGTCTCTTGAAGGTAAAGCGTTATCCAGAGGGCTACATCTTTTGAGCTGAGGATAAGGGGCAGGATAAACAGCACTTTTATGATCGAAGCGACAAAAAAATATTTGTAATCCATCTGTGCAGATTTATGCCACCAAATGACTCTGTTTCGATACTCCTTGCGTGTTAAAGGAAAAAAATAGATATAGACAGAAGCGATAAGAACGGCACTCATGATATAGAGCCAAAAAATTCTCTGATGCGATGTAAATATATAATCAATTCCAAACAGCTCCATCTTAATCCCCGTCAGCTTCTATGATGTCTTGGGTAAAGTTAAGTGCATTGATCAGTGCGGTATAGTTGCTTTGCAAGATGTTGGCAGCGCGATAGAGCTTTAAGGTATTGGCGCTGACTAATTCATCTTCGAGTGCTTCACCGTAACTTTGGCAGATACTCTGCATCTCATCAATCACATTGAGAATTGCATCGGCTTCCGGTGATGAATTCCCCGCTATGGCGATCTCTTTAAGGCCACTGTCCATAATGCTTTGATGGGTATTGAGTATCTCTATGATCGCCTCTAGTGAGTTTGTACTCTTATAATATTCAAGTCGAGTGTTGTCCGGATCATTTTTATATTTCACCGTATAACCAGCCGCATCGCCGATACGAATCTCTTTGAGTTTATAGGCGTTATCGACAAGCACATTTAACAAGGCGCTTATGGCATCGTCACTATTGGCCGTGAAGGTAGCGTCACTTTTGTAATAATCCTCTATTTTTTTAAGATTTTTTGAAAGCGTATCGATAATAATCATCGCTGAAGCTGTTCTTTCAACTTCATCTGCCTCTATTTTTGCGATGATACTTGCACTGCTCTCCTGGTGGCCAAAAAGGGTGTATTCCAAAGCAGTGATGCCTTTTAAAGAGTTTTTGACAAGCGCACCGCTGCCTTTAAAAACTTTGTCCAGGTCGCCAGGGATATCTGCGGCTTTTGAACCTTTTATAAAATGCTCTATATAAAAATCTGCGAGATCTCTCATATTGTCCGAGTTGTACCCAGCCACGTAACTGCTCTCTACTCTTTTATATGAGAGGGCCAAGGCTTTAAAATCTCTTCGTGCTTTGTTCAGGTTTTCTTCAGTTGGGGCATTGTTAAAGTCTTTAATCGACTCAGTAAGGGTTAAAGAGACACTGTAAACTGTTTTTGAACTCTCCAGCATAACCGTGCTATATATTGTCTCTACGGATTTTTGCACGGACACATTACTGGAACCTCCTCCGCCGATTAGACCTGTCCTTCCATCATAGCTGTTATCGCTGTTGCATCCTGATAAGCCAAAGAGCATCATCATAACCAGTACTGTTTTGTAATATTTTTTCATTATATTCCTTTTACAAACTCAACAAGATACGATCGTTCCTGCCGGCTCAAAGCTTTAAAATCTTCTTGCGCCCTTTTTGCTTCTCCGCCATGCCAAAGAATCGCCTCTTCAACACTTCTTGCTCTGCCGTCATGCAGCAGTGCGGTATAGCCTGATACTTTTTCATAGAGTCCCACACCCCAAAGAGGCGGTGTTCTAAATTCACTTCCACTTGCTTTAAACATCGTATGCCCATCGCTTAAATCTTCGCCCATATCATGAAGCAGAAGATCGCTGTAGGGGTGAATCTCATAACCGTTTTGTGTTTGAAACGTACTCACATGACACTGAACACAGCCTATTTGAGTAAAGATCTTTTTACCTTTCTCAAAATTTTCTGTTTTTCTTTGAGAAGGTATCTTTAGTGTTTGCAAGTAGTAGGTTATGGCATCTAACCGCTCCATAGGCAGATCAAAGTTATGTCTGCCTTTAAGTGCCTCGAGGCACTCCGTCTGCTTTTCGGTGCAGTTATGCTTGGGAAAAAGAGGGTTTGAAAGTCCCATATCGTTATGCGCTGCATTGGCGGATTGATGTTTGACGGTGGCAGCTGCCGCTTTCCATGTGAAACGGCCCAGCGCTGTTGCATTTGTTTCAGGTTTATAAACCCAGTTCGCTTTTCCCGAGATACCGTCTCTGTTTTGATCTCCAATGTCCTCATTTGCCAAGATATCTTTTTCGTCAATCATTTCCAACGCACCCAACCCGATCAAAGCCAGCCCGATGCGCGGTGCGATATTGACTTCTTTATGAAGAGGTCCGTATTGAAGATCTGTTAGTTTATAGCTTGGACGCTGCAGTTCATAAATCTCTCCGTCATCATATTTTCCTGCAACCGGACGATAAGTGATTTCAATATTTCCTTCATAAGGTGTATCGGATGTGCCGTTAAGACTGAATTGTCCCCCATATGTCGGCTCTGGTGTAAAGCCGTCTTTCATTAGCAAGCCATTATTAAGATTTTTTATAGTGGGAATTGAAAGTCTCATCACTAAAGAACGGGTGATCTTTCCATTTTTATCGGTGGGAACTCCCGCACCGTTTCCGGGATGACAGTGCATACAGGTGTTGGCAGAGAAGAGGGGGCCTAATCCATCTCTGGCAGTTGTGGCAGAGGGTGCTTCTACCCAGGGAATACGAAAAAAACTTTTTCCTAAAATATGGAGATCCTCTTCTTCATTGTTCAGTTCCTGAGAGTAGGTAAATGCCATTTTACAGCTCTTGTCTGTATGAATATTTGGAAGTTTCTCTTTTGTGTGGCTTGGTTTTTTTGAGGCATCAGAAGTGCTTTTCTCTTGAGTCTCTGTAGTGCATCCGACTGCCAAAAAGGCAGCCAAAAGAGCAAGGCTTAAGGCTTTCATAATCTTATAGCGGTGTTTCATCAGGATCGGTAACATCATTACCGTCGAGAGAAATACCAAACTCTGCTGCTACATCTACCATCTCATCTCCCAGATCACGCAGTGCATTCTTAGCATCAATAATATTTTGCTTATTTGCACTTCCCGGTTTGATCTGATAATCAAAATGCTCTGTTGATGCAGCAGCATTAATGGCCGCGACCTGCGCATTGATCGCATTGATCTTAGTGTCAAGTTCCGCTTTTTGCTCTGCAGAGAGCAGTGAATAGAAGCTTGTGCCTTGAGAGCCGTTGTAAGTTCCTTTTAAAGCGTTGACAAAACCGTGATAGTTTTTATCAATATCAACATGAGTATTATCGGAAAAGCAGGAGTGCTCATCCTCTTCACTTGGCGTAAGAACTGCAACTGCCATTCTCTCATTTGCCAGTTCAGATTTAATAAAGACACCCATTCCGGCAAAGACCTGTTTCAGTGCTTCGGCTGTCGAGATATTTTTAGACGCATCCGCACCCGTAAGTTTATTTAAGAAGGCAGCTCGGTAACATCCGACACCGGAAGTACAGTTGGCACTGCTGCTTTTCCAAGCATTTGCTACCGCCGTTAAATCTTCGACTAAGAGTTCGGCTGAAGCAGTTAGATAGTCTAAACGCCGCGCCGCATTTGGCTCAGTCGTAAAATCGGCTAAAGGTCGTGAACCTGCTGCTGTTGCGCCATTGGTAATGGTGTCATTTAAAAAGTTATTATAATCCTGATCCTGTCCCCAAAGTAAAAACTCAATCGCATGATAACCTGTCGCCACATTTGCATCACCGCCATTCTCATTCAGAGCCGATAAGACTGCTGTTGTAATCGTTGAAACATCAACCGCATCACCATTGCTTGGGGTAAAATTACCGCTGGAGTCTATAATATTGCCCGTTGTTCTCGCTGTTGAGCTGTTCGGTTGTGTATAATCGATCATATTTTCATCAAGCGGCCACGCATTGATCTGACCCTCTCTATTCCCATAGAGTGTTTCAATCCACAGCTCTTCACCGTCAATAGGGCCGTTGGAGAGGCGAAAAATCTCTGTCGTACCATACGAGTTGCGAGACGTTTTCCATGCCGCTTTTGCAGCATCTAAATTAGGCTGAGTCTGCGTCGCAGCAAAGGTGTCTATCGTACGTTTTAATGCGATAGCATCTGTGAGTGCCTGCGCATAGTTTTTTTCAGCGACTATTGCATAAGTTGTTAAAGCGGCCGCTTTATTTGCAGTTGAAATTCCTGCCGGTGCAGTAGAACTATCACCACCGCCTCCGCCGCAACCCGTAAATAAAACTGCTGCCAAGGCAACAGAACCTGCTATTTTTTTGATTCTCATACTTCACATTCCTTTAGATAATGATATTTGTTATCGAAATGATACAGAAAAAATCTTTTGTTAAAATTATTTTGATAATCGTTATTAATATAGCTTTAATATTTATGCTTTTGATAATCATTATTGACAAATTACTTTGATTTATATATAATTTCGAACCTTTTAAAAGGACATCTTTAATAAAGAAAAACAGTGAAAAAAAGAATAATCTCTCTACTTTTGATCCTAACGATTGAGCTCAGTGCCAAGATGCTGATCTCCCCGATTGATGCTATGAAAGCTGAATATGGTGAAGATGTCGATGTTATCAAGCAGAATATTATGGTTAAAAAAGAGCAGGGCAAAATTATCCAGAAAAATGCAAGGGTAAAATTAAACAGCAAAATCTTTAGAATCTTCAAAGCAGTAAAAGCAGAGAAAATTGTGGGTTACGGCATTTTGATCAATAGGAAAGTCCGATCTAAAAATGCGGTAGTGCTTTATCTCATCTCCAGTGATGCCCAGCTTCTGGGTATAGAGATTATCGCATTTAACGAACCATTGGAGTACCTTCCTTCAAAACAATGGAAAGCAGAGTTTGAAAATGTCTCTACTGAAAATATGCTGCGATTATCAAGAGAGGTACCGACCATCACAGGCGCGACCCTTTCTGCTCAAACCATCACAGACGGTTCACGATTGGCATTTGCTTTTTATAATGAGATATTAAAAGGTAAAAAGTGAAATTTACACTCATCAAAAACCTTAAACAAGATCGCGCTATGAAGCCTATTATGGTGGCGCTTCTGCTTTTTATGCTGCTCTATCTGATTGCCGATATCTTTGTCAAACACGCAAGCTTTGGACTCTTTCAGGAAATGATAGCATTTACGTTATTTGGAAATGAAGAGGAGTTTTTAGATCCCATTAATCCTGCATCATTTTTAGAGTTTTGGCATACAGAGATCTTTTTTATCATGATGCTGCTACTTACCTTGAGCACTGTCTTTATTCGTATGGCCGAAAAAACGAAGATAAAACTGATTATTGTCAATACACTTATGCTCTCTTCATTTATATCCCTGATCGCATTAGCCCTCTCTTTCTTTGTCACCAGTGCTTTTATAGATATTTACGTCATCA
>DAOWOG010000226.1 GCA_030642185.1 Helicobacteraceae bacterium
ATCCCTGTACCCTCAGCATCTGACTTTGTTGTGAAATAAGCATCAAATACCTGTCCGATCACCTCATCTTTGATCCCGCCACCATTATCTTCAACATACACTTTTAACCCTGTATCATCGGCAGTGATAAAGATATCGATCTTTGCATTTTCAACTTTTTTATCCCTTAGAACATCATGGGCATTTTTCAAGAGTGTCATAAAGACCTGGGTCATTTCACTTTTTGCCGTTTTGACATAATGTTTTTTTTCTGAATGCACAGTACAAACAATTTGTGCATGTTTTAACAGTGCTTCATTGAGGGCAACAGTGTTCTCAATCACTTCTTCAATGGCATAGCGTTCAAGCTCCTTATCTGCCGTATAATAGTTGCGAAAATCATCAATCGTTTTTGACATGTACTGCAGATTATCATTCACCTGATTATGTATCTTGTCTAAAAAGGGTTCTGCCGAAATACCCATCTTAATTTTAAAATAGAGGTCATTGTTTAACAGGGCCAGTGTGTTGAGCGGTTGACGCCATTGATGGGCGATCTGCTCGATCATCTCACCCAAAGCGGCAAAACGGGATTGACGCTGAAGTACCTGATCTTGTTGACGTATCTGTTCAATGCCATCATTGACTTTTTCATTCAATACAACATTCATACGTTTCATTTTTTCGAGATATTCTTCCTCAAGCAGCTTCACCCGGTCCGCCAGGGCCAATGATAAAAATATCATCTCCAATGCAGAACCGGCCTGCTGAATATGGTTAAAAAAATAAAATCCGGAAAATATATCAAATTTTCCCAATACAAAGATCAAGGTTCCCAACAAAAAGGCACTCCAGCCAACCACATAAAATCGTGCTGCTCTATAGTGATCTTTCAATACAAGAACACCTGCAATAAAGAGCACAGGTACCACCACGATCACTAAAACCATCGATGCCAGCATCGCAGTTTTATATGGCATCAATGAGGATGTCACGCTCAAAACAAGTGCCACAACCATCAATCCGGAGATCAACTTATCCATTCTGGGAAGAAAGCTGGATGTCTGCAGAAAGTTACGGCTGAAAACCAATACAGTGAGTGTCACCAGCGCTGTCCAAAATGGAGGACCGTGTTCGACCATCCATCGGTTTTCTGTCCAAAAATATTGAACCCCCATACCATCCAGCGTTAATTGCCACATGACAAAAGATGACATAAACAGAAGATAAAGCACATAAGTATTTTCGCGTGTATAGAAGTACATCGTAAGATTATAGAAAAAAATGATAATAAAAATACCGTAATACAGGCCGCTTAAAAGCCATCTTAACTGGTTGTCTTCTGAGAGTGTTTTAGAGTTTTCAAATTCTATAGGAACCTGCATAGCCCCTTCAGTATGAATACGCAGGTAAATTGTGTAAGGCTCAGACAACGTAAAAGGGAGTTTAAAATAGAAATATCGGCTGGCAATATCACGATTGGAAAACGGATAAAGGTCTCCGCTCTGTTTTTCAGTTTTCAGCTGGCCCTGCTCATCAAGCAGATAAAACTTAATGTTATCAAGAAGCGGATAGGTGATCCCCATCCACCAAATCTCATTGAGGGCAGCAGCATCGGGATAGACAGAAAGCTTAAACCAGTATGCTGAATCGGTAAACCCAAATGACGGTTCACTGTTCTTACACATCTGAAACGGTAGATTTCTAACCTCTTGCAGAGACAACATCCCATCTTTATCTTCAAAACAAGCGATTTTTTGACGCACATTGTTCACCTCTTCATCTGAGAAAGTGATTACATGAGTATCGGATGCACTCAGTACCAGTGTCAACACAAGCATGAATAATATCGATAGGAATTTTTTCATGAACGTTTGCTGATCGCCTCTTTAAATCCCCAGCTTCGGCGGGCCTCGACGACCTTGGCGTGATCGAGTTCTACGATCATCAGTTCCTCGCTGTTTCCTAAATGTGTTTCTATCTCGCCCTCCGGAGATGTCAGAAATGAATCACCATAAAAACGCCAGCTGTATTTACCCTCCTGATACTCACCGATACGATTGGCCCGCAACACATAACAGTTATGTGTAAAGGCCCGCATTTTAACCAGTTCCTGCCAGCGCTTGCTTGACTCAAAGGTTGAAACACTCGGCAGTAAAACACAGTCAACACTTTTAGCAGTCGCTTTGAGCCAAAGTTCATCAAAATGAAGTTCAAAACCGGCTAAAACCGCAAACCTTATCCCCTCAACACTAAAGACCAACGGTGCTTTGAACGGTTCAACGGGATTGGCGTAAAATTTCTCCTCATTCCAGTGCGTATAATTAATCAGTGCCTGTTGTTCATAATAAGCTGTCGAGTGGGGTCCGACTTTAACAACCGTTTTGTACGGTTGGCCTTTTTTGATGACTACCAGCGGGGCAACAATAGTGACATCATATTGATTCGACAACTCTTTAAGAATGGCCATTTGATGATTGCCCTGTTCTTTGATCATAGAGATCGGCATCGATTTCAACTCATGAAAAAATGGGTTGAGAAGATACTCGCCAAGTAGCAGCAACTTAATGTTTTTCTTATGCGCAATCCGAATGTAATGGTACAGTTTGGTACTGCTCATACCGATGGAAGGAAGTTGTAAAACTGCTGCTTTCATATTTTATCCTTACGAATCAACTTTACTGCTTTGCATCTGTGTCACTTTCAACTGGGCCTCTTCGAGCATCTTCTGGGCGTCATTCAGCTCTTTCATCCCTTTTTCGTATGCTTTGACACTCTCACTGAGTGTCACTTCCGGATTCATCAGTTTTTCCAAAATCGCTTTGGCATTTTCCAGTTTGGTCTCAAAATCTTCTTTTGCCATTTGTTACCTTTCACAGAACTATACAATATTATCGTGCATTGGACTTGGCCCGGGGTTTGATACTTGAGGCTTTGGTTTCAGCGCTGCACGGACATAATCATCAAATTTATCGATCTCGACTAAAAAAGCGTCATGACCATAATCACTCTCTACTTCCAGCAGGTCACATTTTTTGAAATGACGTGCTTTTAACATCATATCTATCTTACTCATTTCAGAAGGAAGAAAAAGCATATCATTGGAAAAACTGATCAGATAGAGTTCCGACTGTATTTTAGCCAATGCATCTTCAAGGGTATCAAATCCTCTGCCAAGATCAAAAATATTGATCGCTTTAGTGATATAAAGATACGAAAGCGGATCAAACCATTTGGTAAAATTATAACCGTTATACTCCAGGTATGACTCGACCTGGAACTTTCCAAACAGCTCAAAGAGGCCATCATTACGTTTATATTCACGTCCGAATTTCTGCTCCATCGAGTGATGCGAAAGAAAACTGATATGCCCTGCCATACGGCCTATCGCCATACCCGAAAGGCCATTCTCATGAATATCTTCAGGCTCGTAATAGCCGTTTTTAAAATCCGGATCTTTTAAAATCGCTTCCTGGGGCTACTTTGTTAAATGCTATAGCCCATGGCTGCGTGGCATATGTAGAAGCCATGACGATAATTTTATCGGCAAATTTAGGATTGGTTACGAGGGCATTCGGATCAAACGATTTTCGAATGTCTGCCACCCGCCGGTCGTCGGCAAGCACATATTCAATCAACTGTTCCCCCCGTACTTCCGCAAACCGGTCGATATACAGGGTGGTTTCAGTGTTGCCGTTTTGCGTGACCTGTTTGCTCACGCGGTTCCCCTGATAGTCATAGCGATAGGTGGCGAC
>DAOWOG010000283.1 GCA_030642185.1 Helicobacteraceae bacterium
CAAATACTGATCTTTATACAAAGGAGTCATGATGATCTGTAATTGGGAATTTGATTTTATCTATATCTCCTAAAGGAGAAAAAATGGAATCCGCAACATTATTAAAAAAACGTTCGCTTGAACATTTCCCGGTACAGCTTTTTGCTGTCGTCATGGGAATGTCAGGCATCACCATCGTCTATGCAAAGGCCTATCACCTTTTGGCGACGCCTTATGCTCTTTATGAGTTACTTCTCTGGGCAGATACGCTCCTCTTTTTTGGAATTTTTACAGCTTATATGCTCAAATGGCTCATCTATCCTGAAGCCGTTCAAAAAGAGCTTCAACATCCTGTAAAAAGCTCATTTATGGCGGCTATCTCCATCAGTTTTCTTCTGCTTTCCATCGCTTATTATGATTATGCTCCGACGGTTTCGATTTTGTTCTGGTATATCGGTGCACCGCTTCAACTCTTTTTTACTTTGACGATTATCCGTTACTGGATTCATAATGAATTTAAAGTTGTACACAGCAGTCCAGCCTGGTTTATTCCTATCGTCGGGAATGTACTTGTTCCGGTCGTGGGAATAGAAAGCGCTCCCATGTTTGTTTCACTCTTTTATTTTGCGATAGGGATATTTTTCTGGATTGTCTTTTTTGCCATTGTGATGCATCGGATCGTCTTTCACCATCCGCTTGCCAAAAAATTGATACCGACGCTTTTTATTTTTATTGCGCCTCCTGCAATCGGTTTTATCAGTTATTTTCGTATGACATCGGGCAGTATCGATATGACGAGTATGTTCTTGTACTTCATTGCCCTGTTTACGCTTTTACTGCTTTTGTTTATGATCAGGATGTATGACAGGTCACAGTTCTTTATCTCATGGTGGGCCTATACCTTCCCCCTTTCCGCAATTACTATTGCAACACTGTTACTGCATATGGCACTGCACAACACAGCTACATTCTATGGATCAGTCCTTTTGATTGCACTGACAACGGGGGTCGTGGGATTTGTAGCTATTAGGACTTTGCAGGCATGCCGGCAAGAAGAGATCTGTATTTTGGAGGAAGAGTAGGATGCATAAAAGAAGTATTATTTTTGGAATGGTTTTAGGATTGGTTTTTGGTCTGTTCGTTGTTGGAATTGCTTTTAAAATAGCGGCACCGACGATGTTCTTTAAAGAAGTCAGTTCACCTTATGACTTTGACAAGACCGTCACCCTTATCAGTGACAGAATCAATAAACAACAGGGCTGGCATGTGACCACGATCATTGATCAGCAAAAAGAGATCATCGAGTATGGCGGTGAAGATGTCGGTAATGTCAAAATCATAAAGTTTTGTAACGGAAAACTTTCCGGCGAGATGCTTGAAGATGATGTGTCGAAGTCTATGGCGGTGAAGATGCCATTGAGTATTGCCGTGTATGAAAAAAGTGATGGAAGGGTCACGATAGGCCTGATGAACGGCTACCTGATGGCTCGGCTTTACAGTGGAAGCAGAGAAGGCGACCTTATGGAGCGTGTCGTCAGTGATATGGAATCCATTCTTGGATTCACGCACTTTAGATATACGATATTTTAAAAAAGGATAGAGCATGATGATGCTACTTGAGTCTATCTATCTTATCATCTATATTACTCTTGACAAATGAACATATGTGCGTTAAAATGTGACTATTGATTGAACATATGTTTATAAAAAGGTAAAAGATGAGAGCCAAAAGATTGAGACGGCAGATCGGTTTTTCAGCCGAACATCGCTGTTTTAAACCCTGTGGTGTACGAAACAGTACATTGGAGCAGGTTGTTTTGGAAGAAGATGAACTCGAAGCGATCAGGCTGATCGATTATGAGGGACTCTATCAGCAAGAGTGTGCTGACAAGATGGGGATATCACGAACGACCTTTTCAAGGACGATCGAAGGTGCACGGAAGAAAATAGCCGATGCGCTTCTCAATGGAAAATCAATTATTATAAATATAAAGGAGCTATGATGAAAGTAGCATTTCCAACAAACGAAGGCGATAAAATCGCAAGGCATGCCAGTTTTTGCAACTCATTTTTGATTATTGACACAAAAACCGGCGAGAGAGAAATGGTGGATAATCCGATTAAAACAGAGGCTGCAACAACCGGTGTAGAAAAAGATAAAAGCGGAGGACGGCATCTGGAAAGCGGACCGATTATCTCAGCGCTTTTAGCTGATGCAGGAGTGGATGTTTATGCTTACCTTGAAGCCGAAGCAAACTTTCTGGTACACCTTCAAAGAGAGGGTATCGATGTTTATGAAACGCAGGAGAAAGTAATAGAGACGGCTTTAGAAACTATTGAAGTAAAGGGAAATGAGATACAAAAGAATAGATTTTTCGGTTTGGGCCGGGGAAGAGGTATGGGGCGAGGTTTTGGACGAAGATCGGGCAAGGGCCGTAATTTCGGCCGTGGTTTCGGCAGAGGAAAGGGGAGAGGTTTCAGAAACCGATAATGAAGATCACCATAGCAAGCGGCAAGGGCGGCACAGGAAAAACCACTCTGGCAACGAACTTGTCAGCTTATCTGGCTATGAACAAAAAAGTTGTGCTTGCAGACCTGGATGTAGAGGAACCGAATTCCGGACTCTTTATAAAAGGGGATTTGGTTTTAGAAAAAGCATGTCATAAAATGATACCGCAATGGGTCAGTGATGAATGTGTCCTGTGCGGTAAATGTGAAGAGGTCTGCAACTTCAATGCCATTGTCAAGCTGAGTGAAGAGATCCTGGTCTTTCCAGAGCTTTGTCACAGCTGTTACGCCTGTTCGGAACTTTGCCCTACCGGTTCGCTTCCTATGAAGCCCCAAAAAATGGGAATGTTGAAGCACGTCAAAACCGATAGCTTTGACTTTATCGAAGGAAGGCTCGATCTGGGTGAAGAGCAGGCGGTGCCGCTGATAGGACAGGTGATTGACTATGTGGATGAGCATTTCGGTGATGATGTCGTGAAGATACTTGATGCTCCTCCGGGAACCTCCTGCCCGGTCATTGAAGCAAGCAGGGGAAGTGATTTTGTTGTTTTAGTCACTGAGCCTACCCCGTTTGGACTCAATGATCTAAAACTGGCGGTCGGTACGATGCGGGTCTTAAAACAGAAGTTCGGCGTTATTATCAACCGTCACGGTATTGGTGATGCAAGTGTCGAGCACTATTGTGAAG
>DAOWOG010000216.1 GCA_030642185.1 Helicobacteraceae bacterium
GCAGATGCGAAGCGAAACGAAAAACGAACAAGGAGAAGCTGAATGGAACCCTTTATCGATGAAAAAGTGGCCGATATCCAGCGTGCAATGAAAGCCGCACAAAAGCAGCTTGAACAGCTTCATGTTCGCCGCGAAGCAGAAGAGCAGAAAGCAGCAGCCTTGCGGGAAAAAATCCAGAATGAGATCGAGACGATCGGACTTCAGCGCGACGATCAGCAGATCGATGCCAGAGGTCAGCTTGAAAAACTGAGAGAACGCTATAACGACCTGCGTCAATATGCTTCTAAAAAAGAGAAAGAGTAAAAAGGCAAGGCCCTTATGAAAAAATATATACTTTTTGACAATGATGGCGTGCTGGTTTTTTCATTACGCCCAAATTGTCTTTAATGCAAAATCCTCTTAACAGTATCTTGCGTCGCTTGTCTAAATGCATCATCCTGGGAGATCAGTTTATACAGCTCTAGTTCTGAACGTCGCTGCTGATTCATTACTTCATTAAATATTTTGACATATGCCAAATCTCTATTTTGTGTGTCGGGGTTATCTAAATACTTACTCTGATAGTCAGGGTGTTCTTTGACCTTTTGCGCGATATTGATAAATCTAACTCTTTGCTCTTCAGGTGTCGCATCCCAGCCTTGAAACCATTTTTTATTAAAGCTTTTGATGATCTCATCAAGGGGATCTTTCTCTTCGTCTCCTCCGTGAGCACCTCTTGGATTTGGATTTTGCGGGTCCAGTTCTGTTTCACTGTCATCAAGTCCTATTGCGCCGTTAAGCTTTATACGTTCCAAACCATAAGTTGAAAGGTCAACTGAGTTTAGCAGTTCATCTAGCAGATCCTGGTCCGGATCTTTAATGATGAGTTTTGGTACCAGAAACTTCAAAAACCAAAAGAGTTTTTCCCAGACAAGTATCTCGTAAGGCATTATGGAAGCCATTTGACCATAGATCTTTACAAACTGTTTGGCTTTGATCTTGTAGTCTGCTTTATCCTTCTCTTCCAGTTTTAACTCATAATTGAACCTCTGTGCAGCTATATCAATGATCGGGCTCAATTCACTTGCATCTGCTCCATCAAAATATTTCTCGACAAAACTCTCCACCTCTTGCCACTCATAGACACCGACACTGTCGAGATGTTCTTTTAGCTCATGGAGGACATTAACGTCTGTAGCGGCACTAAGGGTTGTTGCAGTATAAAAAGGATCAAAAGAGGTTTTTATATCCTCAACAGAGTTGAAAAAATCTAGTATAAAAAGGTCTTCCGTCTTTTTGCCAAGCTTGTCTGCCGAACGATTAAGGCGGGAGAGTGCTTGTACAGCCATAACACCTTGCAATTTTTTATCCACATACATTGAACTCAACTTTGGTTGATCAAAACCGGTTAAAAACTTGTTTGCAACGACCAAAAGTCTATAGCCATCTTCGTCAAACTTTTCGCTGATATCTGAACCGGAGAACCCATTGAGGGAGTCTTCTGTGTGCTCAACGCCTTTAACAGTTTTCTTACCGGAAAAAGCGATGATGATCTTAAATGGATTGCCTTTCTCCTCTAACTTCTTTTGCAAAGCGAAGTAGTAAAGAATAGCCGTTTCAATGTTCTGTGTGGCGACCATACCCTTTGCTCTGCCTTTGAGCTTTTTGGTATGGACTGTTTTATTGATGAAGTGCTCCAGAATCACATCGGACTTTGTAGTGATGGTCTGCTCATTTCGCTCCACATAGGCACGAAGTTTTTTCTGTGCTTTAGCGGTGTCAAACAGTGGATTAGCTGCAATAGATTTTTCAATCTCATAATAGCTTTTGTAGGTAGTGTAGTTTGCCAGAACATCAAGGATAAAGCCCTCCTCTATGGCCTGTTTCATAGAGTACAGATGAAAAGGTCTAAAACTTCCATCTTCATTTTTGACACCAAATTTTTCAAGTGTTATCGGTTTGGGTGTTGCCGTAAATGCCAAATAGGATGCATTGCCTTTCATTTTTCTACTTTCCATCGCTTCTACAATTGCATCCTGAGCATCTTTTTCATCATCGTCGTCTGCTTGTCCCATGACACGGTTCATATTATCATGCGCGAAACCACTTTGAGAGCTGTGTGCCTCATCGATCACTACCGCAAATCGTTTGTCACTAAGGTCTGCAATGCCGTCCACAATAAAAGGAAATTTCTGAATGGTAGTGATAATGATCTTTTTGCCACTTTCCAAACTTGTTCTGAGTTCTCTTGAAGAGTAGGCAGGTGCGACAATATTTTTAACTTCACTAAACTCTTTGATGTTATCTCTTAGCTGTTTGTCAAGAAGTCTTCTGTCTGTCACAACAATGACAGAGTCAAAAAGAGGATTTTCAATGCCTCTGCTACCCGGCAAGTCATTTTTGTCCGGATAGGTTTCTATAAGCTGATACGCCGCCCATGTCAAAGAGTTTGATTTACCACTTCCTGCCGAGTGTTGAATGAGATAGGTTTGACCAACTCCTTTGGCACTTGCATCGGCGATGATCTTTCGAACAACATCCATTTGATGATAACGAGGGAAGAAGAGTGTACGCTTTGAGAGGGCATCACTCTCTTTTCCGTCAAGCCTGACAAAATGCTGGATCAGACCTGCAACACTTTTTTTAGTCAGTACTTCTTCCCATAGATAGGCTGTTTTATGCCCATTTGGATTAGGCGGGTTCCCTTTGCCGTGGTTGTTGCCTTTGTTAAATGGCAAAAAGAATGTCTTGTTACCGGCCAATTTCGTTGTCATATAGATTTCATCGGTATCGACCGCCATATGGACGATACATCTTGCAAAATTCAGCAGAGGCTGCGAAGGGTCTCTGTCCTGTTTATATTGCTTCTGTCCATGCACTCTGGCATTTTGTCCTGTCCAGGGATTTTTCAGCTCCATGGTGACGATAGGAAGCCCGTTGATAAAAATAACCATATCTATCTCTTGAAGCGGATTCGCCATAGAGTAAGTCACTTGCCGTGTAACACTGAACTCATTGCTGTCAAATCGTTTTTTGATGATCTGTGAACTCGAAGCCAGTGGCGCCACATACATCATCGTAAAATGGGCATCATCCACAGCTAGACCTTTTCGTAAGATCTTTAAAACACCGTACTTTTTGATCATTCTGTCGAGGCGCTGGATGATTTTGAGTTTGTATTGCGGATCTCTTCGGAGTTTATTTAACTCCTCTTCTTGCGTTGTTTCAAGAAAATGCCAAAACCGTCTTTCATCGATAGCGTACGCTTTATTGAAGTCGCTGTTTTGGCCGATATAGAATTTATCATTTACTCCGTACTGAGGCAGTGATTCTGCATTACCCCTCTCGGCCATCTCTTCGAGAGAAGTGCCTGTTAATGATTTTTCGATGCTGCTTTCTAATGCTTGCTCATTCGTTTGGCTTCTCATTATCTCTGTTTTCCTCTCAACCTATCAAATACCCATCAAATAAAAATATCCCCTAAAATAGGGACATAATAGGTATTTTTATGAAATCACCCCTTAACTATCAAGTAAATTATAAACAATTATGCCCATTTATATCTATCTCGAAGACTCTGTAATGCATAATTTTTAAATGGTACCAATCCCTCATGCATAAGTCTTCCTACCACAATAGATGATTTGATGTTTAGCAGCGATCTTACAACAGGGAAATTTTTTATTCGGTTTTGGACAAGGAACAACCGGGGCTTTGGTACAATACAGGATCACGGCCGCTGCAAGTGGATCGTTGTTCAAACGGACGGTAGCGGGTGTGTTTTTATGCATCTTAGCACAGGCAGCACAAACGCCACCATGTATTTCTACCACGGAGACGAAGGCTATTGGCTGGGCAGCGCTGCTACCTGCGCGAATGC
>DAOWOG010000368.1 GCA_030642185.1 Helicobacteraceae bacterium
ATCAACATCGCTTTTATTAACGAACTTGCTATTATCTTTAACAAACTCGGTATCGATACGGAAGCAGTTCTTGAAGCGGCCGGAACAAAATGGAATTTTCTGCCGTTTCGTCCCGGGCTTGTCGGGGGACACTGTATCGGAGTCGATCCTTATTACCTGACTTATAAAGCACAGGAAGTCGGATACAATCCGGAAATTATCTTAGCCGGTCGCCGTCTTAATGATAACATGGGGATCTATGTTGCCAATCAGATTATTAAACTGATGATCAAAAAAGGTCAAAAAATTGAAGGTTCTAAAGTACTTGTCCTTGGAATCACTTTTAAAGAGGACTGCCCGGATATCCGCAATTCAAGAGTTATCGATGTGATTTATGAACTTAAAGAGTTCGGTTGTGATGTTGATGTGTATGATTCATGGGCAGATGCTGAGGAAGTAAAACGTGAGTATAACCTTTCTCTTTTAAATAGAGAAGAACTCAATATTAATAATTATGATGCTGTTACTTTGGCTGTAGCACACAAAAATTTTAAAGATCTTGATCTGAAGACCAGTGAAAAGCAAGTACTTTTTGATATTAAATTCTTTTTTGATAAGGAAGATGTGGATGGAAGACTTTAAATGTCAGATTTTGAAAAATTATTGAAAAACTTTAAAACGCAGCAGCAAACCTGGCTGGTGACTGGAGTTGCCGGTTTTATCGGTTCCAATTTAGCAGAATTTTTGCTCGCACACAATCAAAAAGTAGTTGGATTGGATAACTTTTCAACCGGCTATCAAAAAAATCTTGATGAAATTCAAGCTTCCGTAGGTGAAGAGGTTTCTGTAAATTTTCATTTTATAGAAGGGGATATCAGTGATTTTGCAACCTGCCAGCAAGCCTGTGAAGGTGTCGATATTATCCTGCATCAGGCTGCACTTGGTTCGGTACCCCGTTCTATTGCAGATCCCGTTACGTCAAACCTTTCCAATGTGACAGGCTTCTTAAATATGCTCACAGCTGCTAAAGATGCCGGAGTTAACCGTTTTGTGTATGCATCATCGAGTTCGGTATATGGAGACTCCAAAGAACTTCCAAAAGTTGAAGAGCGCACAGGCAAATTGCTCTCTCCGTATGCAGTGACAAAGTACACGAATGAACTTTACGCCGATGTTTTCACCAAGACCTACGGGATGGAAACAATCGGACTGCGTTATTTTAATGTATTTGGCAGACGTCAGGACCCCAATGGTGCCTATGCCGCAGTTATTCCAAAATGGGTCAGTGCGCTACTTTCGGGAGAGGATGTCTATATCAATGGTGACGGTGAGACCAGCCGGGATTTTACCTATATCGATAATGTCATTCAAATGAATCTTCTTGCCGGAACTACGGCCAATAAAGATGCTTTCGGTGAGGCATTTAATGTTGCTGTCGGCGGGCGAAATACCTTAAATGAACTTTACGCAATCATCAACAATGAGTTGTCAGACCACATCGATGATTTTCAGGCGAAAAAAGCCATATATAGAGATTTCAGAACAGGTGATATCAGACACTCCAATGCCAATATCTCAAAAGCGCAGGAACATGTAGGATATACTCCGACACATACGATTGATCAGGGAATGCGTCTGGCTATTGAGTGGTATATAGCAAATCTCTCAAAAAATACGAAATCTCAGGAGTCAGTGTGATAAATATCGTTCTTTGCGGAGGAAGCGGTACACGTTTATGGCCTATCAGTCGTAAATTAATGCCAAAGCAGTTTGTAAAAATTTTTGATAATGAATCACTTTTTCAATTAACTGTTAAACGAAATAAGGATATTTGCGAACGTCAGTTCATCGTTTCAAATGCAGAGCAGTATTTTTTGGCAACAGATCAACTTGAGGAACTTCAATCATCGAAAGGTACTTTTTTAATTGAACCTGTAGGACGAAATACTGCGCCGGCTATTGCTCTGGCATGTTTTGATTTGAATCCTGAAGAGATTGTTTTGGTCTCGGCATCTGATCATCTGATAGAAAAGCAGGAAGCCTATGTAAAAGCTGTCAAGCGTGCTGAGACATTGGCAGCAGAAGGGTTTTTGGTAACGTTTGGTATTGAACCGGGATATGCCGAAACAGGCTATGGATATATTGAAGCAGATAAAGAGGATGTTATTGCTTTTCACGAAAGAACGGACCTCATAAAGGCACAAACTTATGTGGATGCAGAAAACTACTACTGGAATAGCGGTATGTTCTGTTTTAAAGCAGGTCTGTTTCTTTCCGAATTAAAACAGTACGCACCTGATATTTATGATGCCTCAGTGAAAGCATATGACAATGCTAAACGTGATGAGATGATTCGTATTTCACATGCGGACATGATGGCTATTCGTGAGGAGAGTATTGATTATGCGGTGATGGAGAAAAGTAATAAAGTAAAAGTTGTTCATGGTGATATCGGTTGGAGTGATTTGGGAAGTTTTGATGCATTGTATAATGAATTGCCAAAGGATTCCTCCGCTAACTCATTTTTGTTGATGAATAATTTAAAAAGAGAAGAACAGGGAGAGCGGACTTCCAGTGAACCATCCCCCATTGTTATCGATGCC
>DAOWOG010000088.1 GCA_030642185.1 Helicobacteraceae bacterium
ATCTGGCCTTTTTTAACAGAGAAGCGGATCAGGGCGGAAAAGATTATTGGGTTGCTCAATTAGAAGGAGGCATTAGCCGTCTGGATGTTGTCAGAGGATTTGCCGCCTCACAGGAATTTCAAAAACTGGTTGCGGGGTTTGGGATATAAATGCAAAAAAAAACCAATAGAATGAGAAACCTTTAAAATCATATGAGATTTTAAAGGCGACTTCAATTAAAAAAAGAAATTGTCAAAGATAAGTTGTCAATCTTTGTATCGATTGCGTATGGTTAAAAATATCTCTAAATGATCGATTAATAATGTTACCAACTGCGGATCAAAATGTTTTCCGCTCTCTTTTCGAAACAGTGACAACATGTCATCAAGATCCCAGGCTTTTTTATAGACGCGTTCTGAATACAGTGCATCAAATACATCGGCAACAGCGGTTATACGGCCATAAATATGGACATCATCACCTTTAAGTCCCTGGGGATAACCGCTGCCGTCATATTTTTCATGGTGCTCATGTGCTACCGTTGCAGCAGCTTGAAGTATGGGTTTATTGGAGTTTCTCAGCATTTCGTAACCCAGTGTTGTATGGGTCTTCATCACTTCAAACTCATCAATGCTTAATTTTCTGGGAGCATTGAGTATGGCATCGGGAATACCGACTTTACCGATATCATGCATAGGACTTGCCATTTTCAGGCGTTCAGCCTCTTCCTCAGAAAGTCCGTACAGAAGTGCCAGCTCTTTTGAATACAGTGCCACCCGTTTGACGTGGTTGCCTGTCTCTTTTGAACGGGTCTCTCCGATTTCACCCATGGTATAAATGACTTCGCGCTGTGTCTCTTCAATGGCATTGTTCAGTTCAACCAGCTCCGTTACATCTGTTAAATAGGCCAGCAGGAACTGCTCTTTAGCGATACCTCTGACGTCCATTTGATAGCTTCTGCCGTTGTACTCAAACAGAACAGTCTCAACCCTGTTGTCTGCAATAATGGCCTTGTAATCATCGATGCCGACATCCACTACTGACTCAATATCTGCAAGTGCTCTCTGAGCAGCACCATTTTTAAACAGTGTTTTGCCTTTTTTATCAAAGATAAAGACTGCTGATGGATTATAGGCGGGTAAAAATGAAAGGTAGTAGTTTTTCAGACTGTATCGCTCATGTATATTAAAAAAGTAGTAGATGAAGCAGAATCTTGTAAACGCGGTATAGTACAAAAATATACTGATCAATATCAGCCAAATATATGCACTTCCGATCGCATAGGTCAGCAGTACTGTAGCCATGAGTATACGTATATATGATTCGGTTGATTTCATGTTTTTGCTATGTTGTTTGAACATAGATACGCCTTCTGAACTTATGGATGTATTAAGCAGTATAACAAAAAATAATTATCTTGTCATGAAATAATTATCATATACATCAAAATTTATTCGAGTTGTACAAAGGCTTTTTTTGAAAAATTGAAAATTGTGGTGAAGCAGGCTATCCCGTAAAGGGATCGCTTTTGATGGAAGGAAGTTTTTTAATTGTCGCGAACGATATTATGGCAGTTAAAGCAGGCATGCTCAATATACGTATATGCTCTTTGCGCCTCTTCTCTTCGTACTCTCTCTGACTGCTTATGTTTGTTGGCAATAGCATCTTGAATGATCTGAACATTATGCGCTATGATCCTTGCACTGTTAACAGCTTCATTTGCCTTGTGCTCTTTGCCTTTTGGAAGCATAGAGGCGATCTTGTCTTTATTTCCCAACAGGTCTTTTGCATCTTTTGCAAATCGCTTGATCGCATCCGACACACCCGCTTCATTACTGGTCATAAAACCCTGCTGTACTTCATTGAGTTCTGCATTGAGCATCAACATATTGCTTTTGAGGTCGAATGCAGACAGGGATGTTGTTGATAATGCCAATGCGATCAAACCTGCCGTGAGTGCTCTTTTTTTCATCGTTATATCCTTTAGGGAAATTATAAGGTTACCTTAATTAGTAATTTATACTATAGGAAACTGTTTTAAAAAAGTATAAAGAGGTGATGATTTGATATCGAGCAATAAAAAGACCGACAATTATGCGCATCCTTTGACAAAAGATCATAAATGAAAATGGTATAATCGCATTACTATTTTAATAAAAGGTGAAAATCATGTCCCATGATGAATGCGAATTTCCGACAGTAAACAGCAGTAATGATGAGTTTAAAGCAATGTTCGAAGCCACTAAAACGATTGCCGTTCTTGGTCTCTCTCCTGATACTTCCAAAGACAGCAATAAAGTAGCAGTTTATCTGCAGCAGGCCGGATACAAGATTGTTCCGGTCTACCCTAAGACAGATAAAGATATTTTAGGCGAGAAAGTCTACAAATCACTGGCGGATATTCCGTTTGAGATCGATATGGTTGATATTTTCCGTAAGCCTGCAGCACTTGATCCGATTGCTGATGCCTGTATCGCACGTGGTGACATTAAGTTTTTCTGGGCACAAAAAGGGATTGTCAACAATGATGCGGCGAAAAGAGCAGAGGATGCGGGAATGAAAGTTGTTCAGAACTATTGTACGATGGTCGAACATCGAGCAATTTTTTCATAGCAGACAGTATTGATCGCATTAGAAAAAATCTATCAGGCGCACGAGCGCATTAAAGATGTCATTGTAGATACACCTTTCTCTTATGCACCGCATCTCAGCCATGCGAGCGGCAGTGAAGTCTATTTGAAAAAAGAGAATCTTCAAAATACGGGGGCATTTAAACTGCGTGGGGCATTTAACAAAATAGCTTCGCTCAGTGAAGAAGAGCGCAGTCGGGGTGTTGTCGCTGCAAGTGCAGGCAATCATGCACAGGGTGTTGCTTTCAGTGCACGTCATTTTGGCATCGGGGCCGTCATCATCATGCCGGAATCAACACCGCTTACCAAAGTCAGCGGGGTACGCCATTACGGTGCGGAAGTGATTCTTGCCGGATCCAACTATGATGAAGCATATGCGTATGCGACACGCTTTGGAAAGGAACATAAGCTCACCTTTATTCATCCGTTTGAAGATGAAGAGGTCATAGCCGGACAGGGTACTGTCGCGCTCGATATCTTGAAAGACGATACGATCGATGCCGTGATTGTTCCGGTCGGGGGAGGCGGTCTGATCTCGGGAATTGCTTCAGCCGTCAAAGCGCTTAAACCGGAGATTGAGGTGATTGGTGTCAGTGCGGCAGGCGCCCCGGCACTGAAAAACTCTTTTGATGCCAAACAGGTGCTTGATACTGTTTCGGTTCGCACCATTGCTGACGGTATTGCTGTGCGCGATACGTCGCCGGTAACGCTGAAGCTGATCCTTGAGGGTGTTGATCGTTTTATCAGTGTGGATGATGAAGAGATCGCCAGTGCCATTCTTTTTCTGCTGGAGAAGCAGAAACTGGTGGTTGAAGGAGCGGGAGCTGTCGGTGTCGCTGCTATGCTGCATCATAAACTTCCGCATCTCAAAGATAAAAAAGTTGCCATTGTACTCAGCGGCGGAAATATGGATGTTACGCTGCTCTCAGTCATTATCGAAAAAGGTCTGATCAAGTCGAGCAGAAAGATGAAACTGACGGTAACACTGGTGGATAAACCGGGCTCATTGATGCGACTGACCCAACTTCTGCAGCAGCGCAATGCCAACATTGTTCATATTGCCTATGACCGTACTTCCACTGATCTGGATTACGGTGATGCTAACGTGACGATTCATCTTGAGACCAAGGGTTCTGAGCATCAGGACGAGATACGCAACATATTAAATAAGGACGGCTTCTTCTTTAGTGAAGGGCATTGATTTTTTCATATGGTAAGTATTGATCTGGGCTCAAATACCTTTCGCTGTATCGCCTATGACTGTGAAAACAAGCGTTTTGGCAAGGCGTTTGAGCGGATTGTCAAAACGGCAGACGCCCTGCATCAGAGCGGTCGTATCAGTGAGCAGGCACTTGAGCGGGTACTGCACGCCATAGAAGATGCCGATCAACTCTATGATTTTAAAACAGCGAATGTCAAAGCGGTTACAACAGCGGCCATGCGAATGGCAGAAAATTCTGATGAAGTGCTGCAGCAGTTCAAAGAGAGAAGCGGCATCGCTTTTGAGATTATTGATGCAGATAAGGAAGCGGAGTTTACGCTTAAAGCTGTCAGATACCGCATGAATGCACTGGGCATAAAAAACGATTCATTTGTACTGCTCGATATCGGCGGCGGTTCTACGGAAGTGATTTTTAGCCATAATGGCCGGATGCAGAGTAAAAGCTTTCCGGTCGGCATCGTCACGGTAGCACAGCAGTGCGAAACACCCGATGAAGTTCGGCAGATGCTTAAAGAGCTGTTGATACCGGTTGGGAACTATGTTCAGACCTATTACCGAGAGACAGGCAAGCCGCAGACGTTTGTCACTACAGCGGGAACTCCGACAACCATGGCGGCTTTTCTGCAGGGAATGACTTACGATACCTACGACGTTTCAAAGATCAACGGCTACCGACTTACTTTGACAGAGTGTCAAACTGCACTGGAAGAACTGTTGGCCCTTGATGATCAGAATCGGGCAGTATTTGTCGGTGTTGGAAAAGAGACATTGATCGTTGCCGGTGTGGTGATTGTACAGATGTTTTATGAGCTTCTGGGTTTTGATAAGAGCATTGTGGTTGATGACGGGGTTCGAGAGGGTGTTGCGATAGATTATTGTGGTTGATATAGTTTATTATTGTTGTTAAATAGTTAAAAAATATGCTATACTATTTTTATGAAGACAATCAATGAACTCTATAAAGAGGATAAACCCAGAGAAAAACTGCTCAAAAAGGGTGTGGAAGCACTGGCAGATTATGAACTTATGGCCGTTCTACTCGGCAGCGGAACACAGGGAAAAGATGTTCTCAAACTTTCAAAGGAGATCATCCGTCTTTTCGAAAGCTCCTTTGATACATTGGATATCACTGCTTTGACAGATATTCACGGTATGGGCAGAGCCAAAGCGTCACAAATTTTGTCAGCCATTGAACTCTCCAGACGCTACCTTATTAAACAAAACACAAAGATCACTTCTGCTGACGCCGTCCATGAAGAACTTAAAATTTACGGCAGTAAAAAGCAGGAGTATTTCATTGCCATCACACTTGACGGTGCCTCCCATATCATCGAAAAACGTATCATTTCCATCGGAACACTCAACCAGAGCCTTGTCCATCCTCGTGAGGTCTTTGCCGATGCGGTCAGTGACAGGGCCGCCGGGATCATCATTGCCCATAATCATCCCAGCGGTCAACTCCAGGCGAGCCATGAAGATAAGATGGTGACTGCCCGGCTGAAAGAGGTGGGCAAGATTATGGGGATAGAGCTGCTTGATCATATTATCATCACCAAAAACGGCTATTTGAGTTTCAGAGAAGAGGGGATGTTATGAAAAATATATCGCTTCATATGCTATTTGCCTTTTCTCTACTCTTTTCGACACTCAATGCCCTCACGCTGCAAAAAGCAAATCGTTACAATGATCAAAATATTACGGGTTGGGTAATGTCTGAAAAACTTGACGGGATACGCGGCTATTGGGATGGTACTCAGATGCTGAGCAGACAGGGAAAACCGCTTTTCCCTTCAGCAGCATTTGTCGTTAACTTCCCTCCGTTTGCACTTGATGGCGAACTCTGGACAAAGGCCAGTGATTTTGAACATATTGCTTCGATCGTGATGGATAAGAGCGCATCGGATTTATGGCAGCAGATAACCTATAATATTTTCGAAGTTCCCGATGCAGAGGGTGACTTTTATGCTCGTATGAAAAAGGCTGAAAACTGGTTTGCCAATTACCCCAACACTCAAGTCAGATTTGTCAGGCAAAAGATATGCCAAAGTCGGGACGCACTTGAGCAGTTCTTAAATGAGGTTATTGCAAAGGGCGGTGAAGGGGTCATGGTAAAAAATCCCGATGTCGATTATTTCAGCGGACGAAGCGATTTGATCCTTAAAGTTAAAAAAGCCGACGATATGGAAGGTACAGTTGTCGGTATTAAATCCGGAA
>DAOWOG010000122.1 GCA_030642185.1 Helicobacteraceae bacterium
TCAGTCACTTTTCTTTTAATAGATAATTTCATCAGTCACACCACTCCTATCACTACTTTATACGCTTCAGGAGCAAAGCTCCTTGCACTACGTTAACACTGGGTTTACTTCGGCAGTAGGCCCACGCACCCTTGGTGCTTTCTATTTCATAAAATCGACGCATAAGACCCCATCCTCTCGCCAGCTGATCGTATGGGCACCATACACCTCATCATTGGACTGCGGAATGTCGGATCTGAAATGCGCACCGCGGCTTTCGTTACGGCTGATAGCACCGACGAGAACGATCTCAGCGAGTTCAACCATATTGCCGAACTCGATGAATTCAACCAGATTGGTATTATAGGTTTTTGACTTGTCGCGCGGTCCCATAAACGGAATCTCTTTTTGGATCTGACGCACGGCGCCCAACACTGCTTTAAGCCCCATGTCTGTACGCATGATGCCTGCATTGTTATAAAAAATATTGCCCATAAATTCACGTTTTTGGTAAAAGTCGATCTGGTTAGTGAAATATTTCACACCCCTGACAAAGTTTTGATCACTCACAAACTTTGTCTCATTCTTACAGACGACTTCATTCTCTGTAGCATATTTTGCGGCATTGCGTCCGGCCTGTTTTCCGAAAACGATCAGCTCCAGCAGGGAGTTCCCGCCCAGACGGTTGGCACCGTGTACGTTATGATTTGCACACTCCCCCGCCGCATAGAGTCCGCTAACAGCTGTTTGTGAGTCAGCATTCACCTCGATACCGCCCATGGTATAGTGGGCTACCGGTTTGATCGGAATGAGGTCTGTCACCGGATCTATCCCTTCATAAAGCTTCGCCAGTTTACGTTCCTGCGGCAATTCTTCATCAATGAACTCCTCACCGAGATGACGAATGTCCAGAAACACTTCACCGCTTTTTTCAATCTCTTGCAAAATGGCACGTGCCACGATATCGCGCGGTGCCAACTCATCCGTAAAACGCTCATGATCGCCATTAAGAAGATGACCGCCTGCTCCACGGGCACTCTCGGAGATTAAAATCGAAGAATTTTTCAACGCAGTCGGATGAAACTGGATAAACTCCATGTCGCTCAGCCGAGCGCCTGCACGGATGGCTGCGGCGATACCGTCACCGGTTGAGCCGACAGCATTGGTCGAATGTTTGTGATAGATACGGCTGTAACCGCCGGTAGCGACGATCACCGTTTTCGCCTCAAACTTCTCTACTTCGCCGGTCTTGATGTTAAGCACATTGGCACCGCTGACGGAGCGTTTTCCTTTCCCGTCATCCTCGGTGATAAAGTTAAGTAAAAAGCGCTCGTTATGAAAAATTATCCCTGCCCTGTTGCACTGATCATACAGAGTATGGAGCACTTTCAGGCCCGTATAGTCCTGCGCGTAACAGGCCCGCTGTGCGGAGGCGCCGCCAAGACGGCGCTGGGCAATTTTACCTTCGCCACTGCGGCTGAAAGGCACACCGATGCGATCCAGCCACTCAACAGCTTCAATCCCTTCTCGGCACAGTGCAGTCACCGCATCCTCAGATGCAAGCCCATGTGCCGATCTCAAAGTATCTTCGATATGTTTTTCAATACTGTCATCATCCGCATTGGCCAAAGCGGCATTGATGCCTCCCTGCGCCATCGATGTTTGTGAACGCGTCGGATAACTTTTGCCGACGACTGCAACACTTGCACCCGCCTCTTTGGCAGAGAGTGCCGCTACCAACCCGGCTCCGCCGCTTCCGATCACCAAGACATCAACCATCATGTTCCTTTATCATTATTCTTGCGCGCATTGTAATCTATACGGTGTTATAAGTACCTGACCATAATCAATTATGGTCAGGTACTTAAGAAGTTAAGATTGTGATATTACTCTATGCGTCTGAGTATTCCGTAACCGACCGGAAAGACCCACTTTGTACCAATGATCTCAAGAATCATTCCTCCCTCATCCAGAAAAACCAGTGCAGAGTGCCGTTTGTCTTTTTTATGGTTAATGATCTTGACCATCAAAACCTGATCGTACTTTTTGCCCTCGATCAGATGTGCCCACTCTTCTTGCTGCTCATCTTTTAGACGTGTCATAATAACATCTACATGCTCTTTGACTGCGCCAACAGCCCGTATGAAAAAAGGGTTATGTGTCTCAATAAACAGATGCAGGCTTACCAGCGAGCTGATGGGATCATAGTCGCTGTAATAGTCCAGAGTCTCTTCTTCTATGGTGATCACATTCCGTGACTCCTGCGCAAAATTCATTGTGAAAATATCCAGCACAGATTCGTTGACTGTCTCATTCTTCTCGACATATTTGTGGACTGTCCGCTTCGTATTATCCACCTTGTAGCGAATCAACTCCGTTCGCTTATCCGAACGTTTTTGCTGTTCGTAATGTTCACTCACCATCCGGCCATTAACAATACTGCCGCGACTAATCAACAGATCTTCTTCATTGCTTGAGATCACCGCAGCCAAACCGCTTGCTTTTGCAAAAAGTTTACTTCATACCTATTATCTGATCGGCTCACGTTAAGCTCTGCCTCTCCAATCCTGCCCAGAACAGACAGAGTCACTTCATATTTCAGTTGTATTTGCTCGAGCGCCGTTAAATTAACGATACTGAGTAACAGAATAAAAAACATTTTTTTCATCAATTAATGCTCACGCTTATTTTTTTGTGATTATAACTCTTTTAGCTACAATTCCCTATGACTTCTATCATCTTTTCTGTCCTTGGTATCTACATTTTTATCGCTGTCGGTTTTGTGGCAAAGCTGAGTTTTAAAGAGAAGATCGATGACCGTACGATCACCCTGCTTTCGGTCTATTTTTTACAGATATTTTTGACATTCTGGGGACTGCTCAAACGTCCCATTGATGAGACGCTGCTCTATGCACCGATGCTCTATGTCGGAATCGTCCTTTTGACACTCACCATCACATTTCCTTTTGTCAAAAAACTCTTTAGTGATCCCAAAGAGCGCTCTATCGCAACAGTGGCGGCACTGATCGGAAATACCGGGAACCTGGGGATTCCTCTGGGGATCGCGATCTTTGGCGAAGAGAGCATTCCCTATACGACCGTCATTAATCTGGTCAATGTTTTTGTTGTCTACACCCTGGGTGTCTACTTCTATTCACGCGGAACTTTCAATGTCAAAAGCTCGCTGATGAACATTGTCAAACTGCCGATTTTATGGGCAGCCATGATAGCCATCGCGCTAAACCTCGGCGGGTACGAGCCAAGTGAAACAGTTGATAAAACTCTTCAGATGGGGGCCTATGCCTCCATGGTGATCCAGCTCCTGCTTTTTGGGATTTATCTCTATGATATACGGATCAGAGAGCTTAACCGTCTGCTTATCACCTGGGTCAGCAGCATTAAATTCCTGCTGCTGCCGCTGCTCACGTTCGGGGTACTCAGCATGGTTGAAATGGATCCGATGATCAAGGGCATCCTCTTTTTGGAACTGATCATGCCGCTGGCCGTCGCCAATGTCAATCTGGGATCACTCTATGAATGCCGCCCCAAAGACATCACGGCACTCGTATTTATCACTTCGCTGCTTTTTTTGGGGATTATTTTTGTGGCGATGAAAGTGGTACGATGGTTTTAAAGTGATTTGCGCTAAGCCTTGAGATATTCGACAAGAAAGCCGTCATGTACGCTGTATTTCCCTCTCTCTTCATTAAATACATATCCCATCTCCATCAGGCTTTTATAGACCTGGTTCAGCCGAGCACCTTTAAGCGCCTGTTCTTCTCCTCTTGCAAGCCGATAAATAACATCATAATTATGTTTTTTGGATTTTAATTCATGTACATACTGTTCAACGAGATCAAGCATCTCATAATAGGCATTTTCATACGCCTCTGTCATTGTGTCATCCGTGATAACCTTTAATTCCATTTCCAGCGCCAGATAGTAGATGTTTTGCATCACCAGCATTGTATTTGACGGATGACCTCCGAGACGATGCAACAAGTCGTTAAATACCTTTTTATTCTCGATAACAATTCTCTTTTTTTCTAACACGCTTATCAACTCTTCTTGAAGTTCATCTATATCAAAAGGGGTAAGCTTGAGTTTTCGACAGAAGTTATAGAACGGTGATTTTTTATTCTCAAAAATTTCTGTCATTAGATGTTCAATGCTTCCGAGAAATCCGTAGGTGATTGCTGCATGATGCTGCATTGCCCCACGTAATGCTTCGAGGATATCATTTTCACCACAGTCCAGTTTTACAATATCCTGAAACTCGTCAAATATAAAGATAAAACGACTGCCCAGTTCGTCCGAAATTTTATTGGCGATCTCCAGCGCCTCAATAAGCATATCGCAGGCATCCCTCTGTTTGGCAAAAAATTCAACTGAGTATTCAAACAGTTCCAGGTTGATTGTCACGGTCTGCCTGTTTTCGCGAAGCAGTAAAAATGCATCATTTTTAAGTTTTGAGAAAAATCCTGTTATGCCGACTTGGGCGTAAGTGAAATCGATGATCTGCTCTGCAATCACCTCAAGTCGCGGAGCACGGCGCAGATCCAAATACAGTGTGGGGCGGCTGTTATCAACAAGCACCTGTTTGACAAGCGATGTCTTTCCGTATCTACGCGGTGCTTTTATCATAAAGTCTTGATCATTTATGATCTGTTGTTTGACTGTTTTCAGCATTTTGGAGCGGTCAAAAAAATCTTTTCCGGTAACCGGTTTACCCACTTTAAACATAAAATAGATCCTTATATAGCGATTTCTTTAATTATACAATTTATATATAATTAAATCAAGCAAATAACTATATAAATAGATTAAGATATTTACTTATTAAACAACCCCTTTGCCTCTCTTGCATCTCATTTTAAAACGCCAAGTCTAAAAACAACTGTACACTATCCCGGAACCCGAAACTTGTTTCGGGCTAACTGAGCTTATTTCCCTCCAACAAGTTCGAGGTTCCGGTAATTTCTTTATTCACGCCGATAAATTCGTTCCGCCCCATCTTCAAGCCCTGCCTTTAAAGGATTATTTTCTCGTTCCACTTCTCCCGGAAGAGGTGGAATGGAGAGGTGGAACAAGAAAAGGGAAGTTTATAGTTGTGCTATAATGCGTATGCGAACAAACTTTTTGTGTTCTATGGAGCGGTAAAAGCTTTTGAGGCGAGGGATTAATTACCCCTCGCCTTTTTTTTTGCCCTCCAAGAATACAAAAAGGGGACACTATGGATAAGCTTTTGTTCGCACTGCTGCTTATTTGCATTTTTGCACCTAAGTTGCTATAAGCTTACTCAGGGGCTTTTGCCCCGTCCCACCCTCTTTTGCATTAAACTTTTGTATGGGTATACCAAGTAAAACTTGGGAACCAGCGAA
>DAOWOG010000267.1 GCA_030642185.1 Helicobacteraceae bacterium
CCTGTCAACATCCGTAATATTCTGCATCACCAGTTTTCCGGCACGTTTGAGTGAAAAAGCAATTTTCAGGGCTTCTTTGCGCTCATCATCACTGAGGTAGGCGTTACGCGAACTCATGGCAAGGCCGTCATCCTCACGAACGGTATCCATCGGAATGATTACGACATCCATGAAAAAATGTCTGACCATCTCACTGATCAGCATCAGCTGCTGAGCATCTTTCTTACCGAAATATGCCCGGGTCGGGTTTACAATATTAAGCAGCTTCATGACCACCGTAAGTACCCCGTTGAAATGTCCGGGGCGTGACGTTCCCTCCAGGATATAGCCTCTGACACCGGGGGCTATAATGCTCGTTTCATCCTCCGTATAGATCGATGAAGTTTGAGGATAAAAGAGGTAGTCCACACCGCTCAGTGCACAGATTTTCTCATCGGCCTCTACGCGTTGGGGATAACTTTCAAGATCTTCACCTTCGAGAAACTGGGTCGGGTTCACAAAGATCGAGACCACTACAATGTCATTTTCCTGACGCGACCGTTCAATCAATGTACGATGTCCGTTATGCAATGCACCCATGGTAGGGACAAAACCAATTGTACCTTTCTCTTGCAGCAGCGCTGTTTTAAGCGCATGAGGAGTACGAATAATCTTCATCATTTAAGCCCTGTTAGAATATAATCGCTATTATACCAATATACACCTGCATGACGGAGCGGCAATGGATCATTACGAATATAGAGAACTTTTAAAAACTTTACATACCAAAATGGGAAATATCACCGATGTCGTACAACCGGATGTTATCAAGGAACGTTTAAAAGGGATCGAAGCACTTGAAAACTCTCAGGATTTCTGGAATGATGCTGCCAATGCTGCTGTTGTGCAAAAAGAGAAAACTCAACTTGAACGAAAACTTGAGAAATATCATATAGCGTCTTCGACACTTGAAGATGCTGCTGAACTCTACGAGATGGCCAAAGAAGAAAAAGACGATGAGACGATCGAAACACTTTTTAATGATGCTTCAGAACTTGAGGAGCAGGTTCAAAATATGGAAATTTCTGTTCTTCTCAGCGGTGAGAATGATACAAACAATGCCATTATTTCCATTCATCCCGGTGCCGGAGGTACTGAGTCTCAGGACTGGGCCTCTATGCTGCTGCGTATGTATATACGCTGGGCAGAACGCAGAGGATTCAGTGCAGAGACACTTGATTATCAGGTAGGCGACGAAGCCGGAATCAAGGATGCATCCATCATCATTAAAGGTGAAAATGCCTACGGTTACCTTAAAGTTGAAAACGGCATACACCGTCTTGTGCGAATCAGCCCATTTGATTCCAATGCCAAGCGCCACACCTCTTTTTCTTCCGTCATGGTCTCCCCTGAGATCGATGATGATATCGAGATAGAGATCGAAGACAAGGATATTCGGATCGATACCTATCGCGCCTCCGGTGCCGGAGGTCAGCATGTCAACAAAACAGAATCAGCAATTCGGATTACACACATTGAAAGCGGTGTCGTCGTACAGTGTCAAAATGGCCGAAGCCAGCATAAGAACAAAGCCACCGCAATGAAAATGCTCAAATCCCGTCTTCATGAACTGGAACTTGAAAAGCAGAAGGCCGAAGAAGATGGTATTGAAAAGAGTGAAATCGGCTGGGGCCATCAGATTCGTTCCTATGTCATGGCACCCTATCAGCAAGTCAAAGACAACCGTTCCAATGAGCCCTACTCCAATGTCAATGCCATCCTCGACGGCGATATTGATAAAATCATCGAAGGTGTTTTGATCGCCCAGAGCAAAGGAAAATAATGCGCTACCTATCTCTTGTTCTCTTTCTTTTTCTCTTGGGCGGATGTAACGAAGGCGCCCCCAACAGCCGTCCATATATTGTAAATCAGGCAAAGCAGACCACAACGACACCAGCGCCTGGCAAATATGGTCTGCGTCAGCCTTCAGACAAAGTCGAAGCGGCCAAAATCAAAGCGGAAGCCGAGAAAGAGATCGCCAAGATCAATATGGAAAAAGAGGTGCTGATCCAAAAGCTTAAAGGTGCCACTGAAGTTGAAAAAGCAGATATCGGCAAAGAGATCGCCGTTAAACAGGTTGAAGCTGATAAATACAAGGCCGTTGTCCAAAAAGATATCGTGATTACCCAGGAGGCGACTCAACGTCAGATCGCACTTAATTCTCATGATATCCAAAAGTGGATACTGCTTGTTGCCGGTGTGTTTCTGCTGGCTGTCATTGTCTTTGTCTTTTATAATTCAAACAGAAATCGAAAAGAACGCTTAAAGATGCATCAGGATAACCTTGATCAGGAACTTCGTATCAAAGAGCAGGAGATGCAGGTTAAAATAGCAGAGCGTCTTATTGACGCTATGTCATCCGGAAAACTCTCTGCCGAACAGGAAAATAAACTCCTTGGAGCATACAGCAGCACATCCGGAAATCAGCTCCCGTACTATCAGGATATTACAGATGAGGAAGAAGAGAGCGAAGAGGCACAGATAGAAGATGATCAGGCGGAAAAAAAGAAAATTGATTAAACACACATGAATCAACTGCTAAAAGAGTGTGCGTTGGACGAGACGTGTGCTTATCTTGATAACAGACATCAGACAACACATTACAAGATCATTGATGAATGCAGCAGTGAAAACTGTTCTTCACTGATCGAACGGGGCTGGAGGCGTTTTGGCAACATGTTTTTCCGCCCGGTCTGCCGCGAATGCACTGCATGCGAAAGTCTGAAAATTGATGTAGCCGACTACACCTTTTCCAAATCAGCCCGCCGTGTTATCCGCAAGAACAGTCATCTGCGTACCATCATCCAACGTCCGAGTATAACACAGGCGCATCTTGACCTGTTTACACTTTATCATGATTATATGCAAGAGCGTCGCGAATGGGACAATCAGCCTATTAATGCGAAAAACTACTATATGTCTTTTGTTCATGGCTATAATACCTATGGCTATGAAGTACTCTACTATGATCATGAAGCGCTTGTCGGCGTCGATCTTATTGACATACTGCAAGACGGTATCTCGTCAATCTACTTCTATTATCATCCTGAGTATGCCGATCATTCGCTTGGACGCTATTCGCTCTACCGTCAGATTATGGCTGCAAAAGCAAAAAATCTCTCATGGATCTATCTGGGTTATTACGTCAAAGGATGTCAAAGCCTGGAATATAAAAGCCAGTACCGTCCTCTTTATCAGCTTGAAGGACGGCCTGAAGAAGAACATAATCCTGTATGGTCGTTTTTAAAATAAGTAAGTGGTGCTATAAATCTTAAG
>DAOWOG010000027.1 GCA_030642185.1 Helicobacteraceae bacterium
AAAAGAGGAGCTGCGAATGATGATAGGGGCCGTAATGGAGCAGGGACTTCATAGAAATGTTCTGCATCCGGAAAACAGCTATATTTTAACAGCGGGAGACCCTGTCGGTACTCCGGGATCAACTAATCTGATCCGCGTGATCACCGGCCATGAAATGGAATTTTTCCGTAAGCTTAAACAGAAGAGAGAACACTAAAGTACTAACGGGGTTGAGAGGATTACAAATCAGTATTGTAACGCTGCAAATACGTTTTTAGCCTCTGAACACCCTCTTTCTCTAAAACAGTTTGGCTACCATCGCTTTTGCTTCTTCCTGGATACGTGCAAGGTGTGCTTCATCGATAAAGCTTTCGGCATAGATCTTATAAATATCCTCCGTTCCGGAAGGGCGCAGCGCAAACCAGCCGTTCTTGGCAACGATTTTCAATCCGCCGATGGCTGCACCGTTTCCGGGTGCATTCGTCAAAATTGCTTCGATCGGCTCACCGGCAAGCATCTTCTCTTTGACATCTTCAGGGGAGAGTTTCTTCAAGATGGCTTTTTGCTCAACAGTAGCAGGTGCATCGATGCGGGCATAGATCGGTGCACCGAACTTTTCTGTCATTTCCCGGTAATGTTCTCCTGGATCGCGGCCTGTTTTGGCAGTGATCTCAGCCGCAAGCAGGGTCATGATCATTCCATCTTTATCAGTAGACCATACTTTGCCGTTTTTACGAAGGAAACTGGCACCTGCGCTCTCTTCTCCGCCAAAGATGATAGAACCTTTGATGAGCCCGTCGACAAACCATTTAAAGCCGACAGGGACTTCGATCACTTTTTTCCCCAGATCCTCTGCCACACGGTCGATCATCGAACTGCTGACAAGCGTCTTGCCGATACCGAGATCTTTGCTCCACTGCGGACGGTTCTGGGAGAGGTAGGAGATTGCCACGCTGAGATAGTGGTTTGGGTTCATAAGACCAACACTTTTTGTCACGATTCCGTGGCGATCAAAGTCGGTATCATTTCCGAAAGCGATATCAAAATCTTCTTTCATTGCCACAAGGCCTGCCATTGCATACGGTGAAGAACAGTCCATCCGGATTTTCCCGTCTTTGTCGCAATGCATAAAAGAGAAGGTAGAATCCAGTGTATTATGAAACAGTTCCATGTTCAGCCCATAGCGCTCTTTGATCGCACCGTAGTAGTCGAGTCCCGATCCGCCCATGGCATCCGCACCGATATGAATGCCCGATTTTGCGATAACATCCATATCAATGACATTTTGCAGATCTTCCACATAAGGAGTGACGTAATCATATTCCTGAATATTCTCAGCCTTTAGAGCATCCTCAAGCGGAAACATTTTGACAGCGTTAAGATTATCTTCAAGAATGGCATTGGCACGTGCTTCGATCACATCTGTTACATCGGTATCTGCCGGTCCGCCATGGGGAGGATTGTATTTGAAACCGCCGTCGGTCGGAGGATTGTGTGATGGAGTGATCACGATGCCGTCACACTGTGCTTCACTGTTTTCATTGTGCGTAAGAATAGCATGGGAGATTACTGGGGTAGGGGTATAGCCAAAATTTTTGGCGATTCTTACATCAATATCATTGGCTGCAAGCACCTGCAGCGCTGTAAGTTGAGCCGGATAGGAGAGGGCGTGTGTATCCATTCCCATGAAAAGGGTACCGTTGATTCCGGCTTGCTTTCGATAATCACATACTGCCTGTGTCACGGCAAGAATATGTTTTTCATTAAAACTGCGTTTTAAAGAGCTGCCGCGATGGCCTGAAGTACCGAAACTGACACGCTCGACACTGTTTTGCATGTTAGGAGACTGTGTAAAATAGGCAGATATCAATTCAGGGACATTTACCAGGATCTCTTTAGGGGCAAGTTTTCCGGCGAAAGGGTGTATACTCATCTCATTTCCTTACTATTTATAGGATGTTTTAATAATCTAGGGGTTTTAGAGGTGCCCCTATATCAATCATAGCAATAATTTGATTTGAAACTGTTTCACTGGGTTATGTTGAAAAGAAAATGATTAAAATTGAAACACTTCTGTGACAAAGATTTAGCATAAAACTATTATAATTCGATTAATAAAAATAAAAGGACTATAAATGGCAATCAAAGCAGCAATCAACGGAACAGGACGTATCGGAATGATCGTAGCAAAAATCATCACTTCACGTGACGATATCGAACTTGTAGCCATCAATACGACAGCAAAACCGGATATGCTTGAATACCTCTTCAAATATGACAGTGTCCATACCGGTGTTGACGCAAAAGTCATTGATGACAACACTATTATGATCAATGGTAAAAAAGTCACGATGTTCAGCACCCGTGATCCTCAAGAGCTTGATTTCGGCTCAGCCGGTGCTGAAGTAGTCATTGAGTGTACAGGTGTATTCTTAACGACTGAAAAAGCGCAGTCTTACCTTAAAAACGGTGTTAAAAAAGTGGTTATGTCCGCTCCGGCAAAAGATGATACGCCTACGTATGTTCTGAACATCAATACAGATGACTATAAAGGCGAGGCTATCATCTCAAATGCAAGTTGTACGACCAACTGTCTGGCACCGATCTGTAAAGTACTTGATGATACGTTTGGTATCGAAAACGGTCTGATGACAACGATCCACTCTTATACAAATGACCAGAATGTACTTGACGTCAAACATAACAAAGATCAGCGCCGTGCACGAGCAGCAGCGGTCAATATGATCCCGACAACAACCGGAGCCGCCAAGGCCATTGCCCTGGTTATGCCTCAGCTTAAAGGCAAACTCAACGGTTATGCGATGCGTGTGCCTACGCCGGATGTTTCTGTAGTGGATTTGACTGTTAATCTGAAAAAAGATGTAACGATAGAAGACATCAATGCCGCTTTTGACAATGCGGCTGAGGGCAGTTTCAAAGGACTTATCGAGATCGATCACGACAAACGGGTTTCAAGCGATTTTATCGGTTCTACCTATAGTGCAACGTATGTACCGGATATGACCAGTGTGGTTGACGGTAAGACAGTTAAAGTGCTTGCCTGGTACGATAATGAGTGGGGTTACAGTTCTCGTCTTGTAGATATGTGTGTGTTTGTCGGGAATAAATAATGCTCAGTTTTAGCCGCAATTTTACTTTTGATGCTACTGCGGAGCAGCAGCGCATCATTGATGATGCACTCAGTGCTATCAAAGAGGAAAAAGAGAGCGGTCGTATCGGCTACTACACACTTCCGGAAACATCGCTTGCGGTGATAGACGAACTGGAATTGTACAGAGATGCCAATGCATTGATCAGTGAAGGAAAAATAAAAGATATCGTTATTATCGGTATCGGCGGTTCTTCTTTGGGAATTAAGGCTGTTGATTCTCTGCTGGCTGCGAAAAATGATTCATCTATGCGTCTGCATCTGTTTGAAAATTCCGATCCGATCAATATTTCACAGACGTTGAGTAAATTGACAAAAGAGTCGTCACTGTTTATCGTTATATCCAAATCAGGCGGAACCATCGAGACGACGTCGATTTTTAAGACGGTGATCGCCCATTTTGATCTGGAGCTTAACGGTGCTGACAATGAACGTGTGATGGTCATTACCGATGCAGGCTCATCCCTTTCGCAGTTTGCAGACAGTTACAGCATTAAGCAGTTTAATATCCCCGATAATGTCGGCGGACGTTTTTCTGTTTTAAGTGCAGTGGGCATTGTTCCATTGACGCTTGCCGGGTATGACACAAGAGCACTGCTGGGCGGCGCAGGGGCATTTTCAGACCGTCTCTTTGACGGAAAAGAGAATCATCTGCTTGAAAAAGCCTGCTATTACTATGAGAATGCCAACGATCTTTCGATCAATGTGCTCTTTTCCTATGCCAATGATCTTGATAATCTGACAAAATGGTACGTTCAGCTGTGGGGTGAATCCCTGGGCAAGATTGACAGCTCCGGCAGGAGTGTCGGTATGACACCGATTGGTCTGATCGGAGCGGTAGATCAGCACTCTTTTTTACAGCTGGTGATCGAAGGCCCCAAAGACAAGAGTGTCACTTTCATCAACGTTGATGATTTTGAAAATGATCTGACCATCCCTGATGTTTCACTCAAACATATTGAAAAAACAGACTTTATCAATGGCAAGACGTTCAATGAACTTATCAATGCGCAGTGTGATGCTACCCGGCAGAGTCTCATTGACAATGGTGTGCCGACAGACGGCATTACGATCAGCAAGATCGACGAGGAAAACATTGGAGCAATGATTATCTATTATGAACTTTTGACATCCCTGATCGGCTCGATGCTGAAGATAAATACCTATGATCAACCGGGTGTAGAGTTGGGCAAAACCATACTGTATGCCAATCTTAACAAATAGTTTTAGAATAAAAAAGAGGACATAAATGCGATTACACAATTATGATATAGATCCGAAATATGGTAAAAGTATTGCCTACTTTTCGATGGAATTCGCCATTCACCAGGCTTTGAAGATTTACTCGGGAGGATTGGGATTCTTAGCCGGATCTCATATGCGAAGTGCCTATGATCTGCGCCAGAATATGCTGGGTGTAGGCATACTCTGGAGTTATGGATATTATGATCAGACCCGTCATGAAGACAGAAGTCTGAAACCGGAATTTATACGTAAACATTATCATTTTCTGGTTGATATGAATATCAAAGTAGCAGTAACTATCCATTCCCAGCAGGTCTGGGTCAAAGCGTTCCTGCTTCCGAGTGATGTTTTTGAATCTGCACCGTTGATTCTTCTATCTACCGATATTGAGGAAAATGACTTTCTTTCACGTACGATTACGCATAAACTTTATGATGCCAATGAAGAGACCAGAATCTCTCAGGAAGCTATATTGGGAATCGGCGGCGTCAAAGTCCTTGAGCAGATCAACCGTAAAACAGATATCTACCATATGAACGAGGGGCATGCCCTTCCGTTAGTGTATGAGCTCTATAATAAATTTCGCAATATGGATGAAGTCAAAAAACGGGTCGTGTTTACGACGCATACGCCTGAAGCAGCTGGAAACGAAGAACACAATATCTATCAACTACATAAATTCGGATTTTTCAACGGTATTGATCTGGATGAGGTGCGCCGTATCTCAATGATGGACGGTGATACCTTCAATCTGACTGTCGGTGCGCTTCGCAGTGTTAAAATAGCCAATGCAGTCTCACGATTTCACGGTGAAGTGGCTAACCGGATGTGGAAGGATACGGAAGGAAAATCGGAAATTACCTACATCACCAATGCGCAAAATCACCGTTTTTGGCAGGATAGCGGCTTGATCAAGGCTCTGGCTGATCGTGATGATGAAGAGCTTATTATGCGTAAAAAGCATCTCAAACGCAGACTCTTTGACATTGTCGCCGATCAAACCGGAAAAGTGTTTGATCCGGACGTTTTGACCATTGTCTGGGCAAGACGTTTTGCCGAGTATAAACGTCCCGGACTGCTTAAACAGGATTTTCAACGTTTTGAAGAGTTGATTACACGCTCGGATAAACCGATCCAGGTGATCTGGGCGGGTAAACCTTATCCTTTTGATGTGAATGCGATGAACGCATTTAACGAGTTAGTCTATATCAGCAGACATTATAAACGTATGGCCGTACTGGTCGGATATGAACTTGAACTCTCGTTTATGATGAAAAAAGGGAGTGATGTCTGGCTGAATACGCCAAGAATATCCCGTGAAGCCAGCGGTACGAGCGGTATGACTGCAAGCATGAACGGCTCTATCCATCTTTCAGTCGATGACGGCTGGCATCCTGAATTTGCCAAAGACGGTATCAATGCCTTTACGCTTCCGCCGCTTGATCATAACATTTCTAGCGAAGAGATGGATCGACTGGATAATAAACATCTGTTGGATATCCTCGAAGATCAGATCATTCCAGTCTATTATAATGATCCGGATAAGTGGACAGAAATTATGAAAAATGCCATGAATGATGTCATTCCTGCTTTTGATTCTGACCGAATGGCTGATGAGTATTACTCATTAATGTACAATAGCTAACAGATGAATAGCAATATTCAAGTGATGAAGGGTGTAAAAAGTATACGTGATATTGATATTACCGGTAAAAGGGTATTGATACGCGTTGATTTTAACGTTCCTATGGATTCGCATCAGACTATTACGGATGATCGTCGCATCCGTTCGGCACTGCAGACGATCAATTACTGTATTGATCAAAATGCCTGCTCAATTACACTGGTATCGCATCTTGGCCGCCCGAAGGGTGAATATGAAGAGCGTTTCAGTCTCAGACATATTCAAAAGCGCCTTGAACGTCTGCTGCAAAAGCGGATTGAATTCGTTGAGGACTTTGAAGCTTCACAGGATGAGATTTCGACCTGTTCGCTTGAGAGAGTTTTTCTGCTTGAAAATATTCGTTTTCAGCCGGGTGAAAAGAAAAATGATCCTGAACTCTCTAAAAAACTGGCTTCAATCTGTGACGTTTTTGTCAATGATGCTTTTGGAACTTCTCACCGAAAACATGCCTCTACATATGGAATTACTGAATTTGTCGATGTGAAAGTTGCCGGTTTTTTAATGATGAAAGAGATCGAAGCTTTCTCGAAAGCGCTTGAAACACCTGTTCGACCGATTACCCTTGTTGTCGGCGGTGCTAAAATATCTTCCAAAATTACGCTGCTTGAATCGGTGATGCAAAAAGTAGATAAGCTGATTATCGGTGGTGCGATGAGTAACACTTTCCTTGAAGCACTCGGTTATGATATGCAGGCATCTTTTTATGAAAAAGAGTATATTGAAACAGCGAAAAATGTTTTGGCGGAGGCACGAAAGAACAAGGTAAAAATCTATCTGCCGGTTGACCTTGTGATTACCGACTCCGTTGATCATCCGATCGATGTCAAAGTTGTTCCGTCACAGGATGTACTTGAAGGTTTCAGTGCTGTCGATATCGGCCCGGCAAGCGTCAAGTTGTTCCAAGAAGTGGTCGAACTCTCCAACACGATCATCTGGAACGGACCGATGGGGATCTATGAAGTTGACAGATTCTCAAAAGGTACTTATAAGTTGGCAGGTGCGATTGCCGACAGCTATGCCTATACGATTGTCGGCGGCGGAGATACGGCAGATGCTGTTGATAAAACCGGCGAGGCAGAAAACTTCAGCTTTATTTCCACCGGAGGCGGTGCAAGTCTTGAACTGCTTGAAGGAAAAGTGCTGCCTGGATTTGAAAATCTAGACAGAGTTAAGAGTGAAGCTTAGCGATAGCTAATCCATGTTGTTTCGATTGAGAAACAACATGACTGCCACAAAAATAATAAGTGCACCGAACATAATCATCCAGATAAACATATCGGGACCGCCGACGCTCTCTATAAATGCATTAAAAGAAGAACTGTTTTGATCTTGCATGATGTACTCCGTTATTATTGTTCGTTGGTAAGATAAATCCAGAAATCTTTATGACTTCTTCCCTGATTTAAAAAGTAGATCTGTAAAATGGCGACACGGTATAACGTGATAGACATTTTTACAAAAGGGATGATCAGCGTTAAAGGCATCCACCATGACTGCTTTTTTTCGCCTTTGCTCATAATCATCTCTTCCATACCGATATTTTGACTCAGGTAGAGGCCAAACAAAAACGAAAAAAGAAAATTGAGCATAATGCCTAACAGCATATAGGCTGCCAGGTCCTGTTCATAAAATCCTGCGATCATACTTATGAGGGAAAACGTAAAGCAGAATGCTTATACGTTATCGATCGCATCTTGAAGAATTTTTGTTGCAGATGCTTTATTTTGAAAGTCTTTGACTTTAACCCACTTGTTTGGTTCAAGCATTTTGTAGGTTTCAAAGAAGTTTTTGATTTTATCAAGCGTGTGTGCAGGAAGATCGTCAATGTCTTTGATCTCAGCATATGTCGGATCGATTTTAGAAGTCGGGACAGCAAGCAGTTTTTCATCGATACCGCTCTCATCTTCCATGATCAGTACACCGATAAGACGGCAATTGATGACTGAACCGGCCTGCATAGGGTACTCGGTAAGGACCAGAACATCTGCCGGGTCACCATCTTGTGAAAGTGTGTTATTGACAAATCCGTAATTTGCAGGATAGTACATTGCTGAGTGAAGAACACGGTCTACAACAACAGCACCGCTCTCTTTTTCGATTTCGTACTTAATATTCGAGCCATATGGAATTTCTATGACCGCTTTGACTTTCTCAGGATTTTCTCCGTAACCGATTTTACTAAGATCCATGTATAACCTCTCTCTTATTAATAAATATTTATGCGATTGTAGCCAATAAATCCTAATACTAAAATTTGAGTATTGTTTCCAAACAGCACTGAGCGATTAAAAGTAACACTTGTGAAAATGTTAATACTCAGGCTTAGAGTAAAAAAGGTTTTAAACATCTTTATAATATCATACTTATAATCTTTATAATAAGGTGAACTAAATGGAAGTAAACCTCGTAGTAGAGGGCATGAAGTTTATGCTACTCGGTATGACGACAGTATTGCTGTTTCTTATCCTGATGATATTTATGATGAGCCTCATGTCCAAAATCATTCTCAAATATTTTCCTGAACCTCAGATTGTTCCTAATGCAAGTGCAGCAAATAAACCAGGTTCAAATGCAACTCAGAAGAAGATCGCAGCCATCACGGCAGCGATCCTACACCATAAACAAGTTAACAGTTAAGGATTCTTAATGGCCAAGAAATTTATTGATCTTATGGATACTACCTTCCGAGACGGATTTCAATCCGTTTTTGGAGGACGTGTATTATTAAATGACTTTCTGCCTGCTGTGGAAGCAGCAAAAGAGGCGGGAATTACTCACTTTGAGTTTGGAGGCGGTGCCCGTTTTCAGGTGCCTTTTTTCTATTTAAATGAAAATGCATTTGACAATATGGACAAATTTCGTGAAATTGTCGGTCCTGAAGCAAATCTTCAGACACTTGCTCGCGGCGTCAATACGGTTATGCTCGATACAGGTAGCCGTGAATTGGTCGATATGCATGCC
>DAOWOG010000365.1 GCA_030642185.1 Helicobacteraceae bacterium
CGAATGAAGGATTTTACGAAGGAAATGACCGTAATACCTCTAAAACAGAGCGGGGCCATCTTCTTGTCCATACTATCCAGAGCTCACGCAAAGCAAAAGTCAAAGTGCATAATGTAGAGTACTCGGGGATTCCTGTTGAGACCTCTACATTATGCACTTTGACTTTTGCTTTGCGTGAGCTCTGGATAGTATGGACAAGAAGATGGCCCCGCTCTGTTTTAGAGGTATTACGGTCATTTCCTTCGTAAAATCCTTCATTCGAGTAGGGAATATGACAGGATGCACAGCCGATACCCCGGTAATCTCCCCGTTTATAGCGTCCTTTTGAACCCGTATGACAACGCAGGCACTCCTGACGAAGATAGGTATAAACAGCAAGTGAAGGATCTTTTTCAACTTCTTCAGCCGTAGGGGCCTTCTCCAGCTCATGCATCTCCTCGGGAAAGCCCTGCGGTTCCAGCTTTGCAAGTTTCTGCATATACTCCCGATAGGTCTTTGTCCCCAGTCGTGCATGCGGATCAGACGGGTTTTTAGTGGCATAGGTACCGGCAGTATGCTCATACCCTTCTTTACCGCCAAAGCTCCACAGCGCTCCCTGAATTTTACCCTGCTCGGTCATCATCAGCGAGTTCATCTGTGCACCCACCTGCTCTTTATGACACACGCCGCAGGTATTTTGATTGATCCAGGTACTTCCCGGTGCCGGATAGAACTCTTTTGGCCCCTCATGTGTTTTGAAATAGCCGACCGTACCGCTATGGGCACGTTCTTTGACCATACTTTTTGGATTCCCGCCGTGGCAGACAATACAGTCGTTGTTTTTATGACCTGCTTTTTCTGAGATTTTTAAAATCGCCTGCATCATTTTAGAGTGCGGATCACGGATGTTTTCAATCCCGTCATGACATTTTATACAGCTGTTGGAAGCATACGATGTAGACAGGAAGAGGATCAAAAACAGCAGTGAACTACGTATCATGATGCTGGTTTATCCTTGGCAATGGCATCGAGAACACCGTTGATAAACTTTGGAGACTGCTCGGTTCCAAACGCCTTGGTCACTTCAATCGCTTCATTGATAATGACGGCAGAATCAAGATCCGTACTCAGAATCTCATAGGAACCCAAACGCAAGGCAGCACGTTCTATAGCACCAAGCCGATCAAAGTCCCACTCTTTCAGATGCGTTTTGATGGATTCATCAACCGTCTCAAGACTGTCCATAACCCCGCTAAACAGTGTCATTGCAAACTCTTTTTGTTTGTTGCGGATTTTTTTGTCTTCAAGAATTTCATCCGTATAGTCTGCAATGGATTTGTTGCCAAGATCATACGCGTAAAGCAGACTGACTACGGCCATGCGGGCGTGATGACGTGTGGCCATTACGCCTCGATCTCCCGATAAAGATTCAGCATCTCAATCACTGTCATCATGGCATCAAAACCTTTATTTCCTGCTTTGGTTCCTGCACGCTCAATCGCCTGTTCAATCGTATCGGTCGTCAATAAACCAAAGGCAACCGGCTTAGCTGTTTTAAGTGCTACGGTTGCGATCCCTTTTGTCGCCTCGGCTGAAACATAATCAAAGTGCGGAGTCGATCCGCGGATGACTGCACCAAGTGCACAAACGGCATCATATTTTCCTGATGCGAGCACACGCTCAACTCCCATCGGCAGTTCAAATGCGCCCGGTACAAGTACAAGATCCAGATCTTCTTCATTGCCGCCATGGCGAAGGTATGCATCTCTTGCTCCTTCTACCAGACGATCCGTGATCAGATGGTTGAAACGTGCGCCTATAATCGCAATACGTTTACCGTTTTGTACTTGCAGTTTGCCTTCAATAACTTTCATTCTATTCCTTGTGTTTGCAGCAGTATTTTACTGAGCGGTTTTAATTGGCTAATTCTAGCATCTTTTGTTGAACGCAACATGAGCCAGATTGCCGTTCTTCTTTTTATTACTTTAGATTATCAATCGCCAGCAGTTGTTCCGTCAGTTGCTTCAACGTTTCCAGCTTCAGCATATTGGGCCCGTCGCTTAAAGCAATAGACGGATCAAAGTGGGTTTCAAAAAAGAAGCCGTCAACACCGACTGCGGCAGCTGCTTTGGCAAGAGGGGGTGCCATGGAGCTGTCACCGGAAGTTTTTCCGCCTCCGCCTCCCGGCATCTGAACAGAATGGGTCGCATCAAAGATCACCGGGGCAAATTCACGCATGATAACGAGCGAGCGCATGTCGACCACCAGATTTCCATACCCGAAAGTCGAACCGCGTTCGGTCAGCAGTATGTTGTGCTTTTTGGCATTTTCATAACTCACTTCATCACATCCGCGTGTTTTAAGCACTTTTAATACCGAATACTGCATATCTGCAGGAGTCATAAACTGCCCTTTTTTGATATTGACAATTTTATCGGTCTTTGCCGCAGCGACTAACAGGTCAGTCTGTCGGCACAAAAATGCGGGGATTTGTAAAATATCTGCCACTTCGGCAACCGGCTCGACCTGATAGCTTTCATGGATATCTGTGACGATCTTGTAACCAAAGTCATCTTTGACTTTTTGAAGCAGACGCAGACCTTCCTCGAGTCCGGGACCGCGGTAACTCTCAAGAGAGGTACG
>DAOWOG010000342.1 GCA_030642185.1 Helicobacteraceae bacterium
AAGAAGCTTGAAGAGCTTGAGCTTTTGATTGAAGAGGCGATTAAAACGGTACCGAAAATTATGGATGACAGGATATTGAAGTTGACGTATGCTCTGCTGCGCGCATTGAGCCGAACCAACTACTTTTTAAATAAGGAAACGATCTCTTTTAAAATTGATATGATTCGATTTTCCGAGAATCTTAAAGGCATGCAGCCGCGTATCGAATCTTTTGTCTATCACCCTGATTTCAGCGGTCTGCATCTGCGTATGAGCCGTATCAGCAGGGGCGGGCTTCGCTGGAGTGAACGTCATGATGATTACCGTGCTGAGATAAAGTCTCTGATGATTACCCAGGAAGGAAAAAACTCTATTATCATTCCTGACGGAGCCAAAGGCGGATTTGTTATTAACAAAGATAAAAGTGAGATATCGAAAGCCTATTTTTCTGAAGTCTACAGTGCATTTATCAATGCACTGCTGGATCTGGTCGATAATCGTAAAGAGAATGTTATTCTACGCGATAAGCGGATCATCGCCTATGATGACGATGACGCTTATTTTGTCGTGGCGGCAGACAAAGGTACGGCTTCGATGAGTGATGTAGCCAATGCGATTGCGATCGATCGCGGGTTTTGGCTGAAAGATGCTTTTGCCAGCGGCGGTTCCAGAGGCTATGGCCATAAAGAGCTTGGTATTACTGCCAAGGGCTCACTCATATCTACCGAGCGTTTTTTTATCGAAAAAGAGATCGATTTTACGAAAGAGAGTATTACTGTTGTCGGTATAGGTTCAATGAACGGCGATGTGTTCGGCAACGGTATGCTCGCCTCCAAAGAATTTAAACTGCTTGGCGCCATTTCGCATAAAGAGATTTTCATCGATCCGGACCCTATCCCTATTACCGCTTTTGAGGAGCGGCAGCGTCTTTTTGTTGCTAAAAACGGCAGTTGGAGCCAGTATAATAAAAGCCTTATCTCAGCCGGCGGGGGTGTCTTTCTCCGAAGTGACAAAGCGATAGTGCTGAGCCCGGAGATGCAAAAAGTTCTGGGGACTTCAAAAAAGCTTCTCAGCGGCGAGGCATTGGCCAAACAGATGCTGTGCATGAGGGTTGACCTGTTGTTCAACGGCGGTGTCGGTACGTATGTAAAAAGTTCAGATGAGAGTGACCTTGATCTGGGAGATAAACAAAACGAAGCAGTCCGGGTCGATGCATCTGACTTACGCTGCAGTGTGGTCTGTGAAGGTGGAAACCTTGGGTTCACACAGCGTGCACGTATCGAGTATGCGATGTATGGCGGGAAGATCAATGTTGATGGGATTGATAATGCCGCCGGAGTCAATATCTCCGATCATGAGGTCAATCTTAAAATTTTACTCAATATGATTGAAAATAAAGGGATACTTTCCCCTGATGAGCGAGACAACACCCTGATTGCGTTGAAAGAACAGATCGTCAATATAGTACTGCAGAACAACTATGCTCAGTCCCTGACTATCTCACGCGATGAACAGTTAAGCCGTATCTATCTTGATGGCTTTCTGATTGCCATAGACATTTTGACCGAACATATCAGTGCCTTTAACCGGCGTGATTTTTTTATTCCCAAAAATGAAAATATTCATAATATTATCAATGCACAGGAGAGTATCGTCCGTCCTATTCTCTCTTCACTGCTCTCCTACTCCAAAATCTTTATTAAAAAGATTCTGCTTGAGAGTATGCTGATTGATGAGAATCTGTCGCTGCAGTATCTGCATAAGTACTTTCCGAGGTCTTTTGTCAGTGTTTATGAGCATGAGATCAACCAGCATCCTCTGCGCAGGGAGATTATTGCAACGGTGATGGCAGACACACTCATCAATCTGCAGGGAGTAACCTTTATCAGTGATTATCATCGTTTGGGCAATGTCAAATTTTTGTTAAAAATCAAGTCCTATCTTATTAATAATGAGCTTTTTGGCGCCAATGATATACGCGAAGAGATTGTTCGCAATGACTATGCACTTCCTGTGACGGTACAGTATAAACTTCTCAGCGAGATAGAGCATACACTCAACTTCAGCACACGCTGGATGGTGAGGTATCTGGATCAACGACAGATTGATGATACGCATATCCTTGACTATAAAGAGCAGTTGATGGGTTTGCTTAAACGTATCAGTAACAAACACATTCCTACCTTTTTGAAAGATAATCCGGAGTTTAACCACTTCTTCTCTGTTTTGGATTATCTGCGTTTTTCAGTGGCGGCTATCATGATCAAAGAGAGTTCGAATTATACGTTTGAAAATGTGGCCACTGTGTTTTATCTGGTAGTGAATGAATTTAAAGTTATACCGCTTATCAATGCACTCAATGCGATTGCGGTTAATTCACCAAATGATCAGATACTGCGATGGCAGCTGATGCAGTATATCGAATATTTAGTCATTCACTATACGCAGAAAATACTGGAGTTTCAGCGCCTTGAGGAGTCCCCGGAGGAGGCATTTGACAACTACATTGAAAATGAAAAAGATAAGTTTGATGAGATTTCGGCCCAGATCAATACTTTTATGGAGAAAGAGGTCAAAGATATGAATACCATTACCATCACGGTCAATCAGTTGATGGTTTCTGCGATTTGACATTACGCCAAACGAACAAGTCCGTTTGGCGTAATATTTAGTGGTCTCTTATTTATGACAGTCCACGCAGATCCGTTCGGAGAGTTCTTTTTTATAGGCTTTTATATCAAATCCGCTCAGTTTTGTTGCTCCGGTTCGGA
>DAOWOG010000014.1 GCA_030642185.1 Helicobacteraceae bacterium
ACACTGGAAGAAGCTTCTTCATTTATTATCAGTATGGGGGCCGATTTTGTCAAAAAAGATGAAATTACACGTGAAATTCTGCAGCATAAAAAATAGACGTAAAAAATTGAGATCTAACATCATCATATGAAGCATAGCCTTCCCGTCAATGATGTCCTCGATGACATCAAAACCGCCTTATTAAAACATAATCAACTGATCTTACAAGCGCCTCCGGGAGCCGGTAAAACGACACTGGTGCCTATTGCACTGCTGGATCAGGCGTGGCTGGGCGAGAAGATGATCATTATGCTTGAACCCCGCCGTTTGGCTGCCAGGGCTGCAGCTGAAAGGATGGCATCGCTTCTGGGTGAGAAAGTGGGTGAGCGTGTCGGCTATCAGATTAAGATGGAGCGCCGTTTTTCTGATCGAACAAAGATACTTGTGGTGACGGAAGGAATTTTGACGCGAAAACTTCAGGCTGATCCGGCATTGGAAAATACAGCCTTGATTATTTTTGATGAGTTTCATGAACGCAGTCTTCATGCCGACCTTTCGCTCGCGCTTTCGCTGCAGAGTCAGGAAGTCATTCGTGATGATCTTAAAATTTTGATTATGTCGGCGACACTGAACGCTTCGGCGATCTCAACACTCCTTGGTGATGCCCCGGTTATTACCAGTGAGGGTAAAAGCTACGCGGTTGAACAGATCTATCTCGATCACAAAACAGCGACGCCTGATCGAAAAACACTTACCCTGAAGATGAGTGCAGTTATTGAAGAAGCGCTAAAGCACGATGAAGGCAGTATTTTGGCTTTTTTACCCGGAGTTAAAGAGATCATCATGCTTCAGAACAGGCTTATAGATATGTTGAGACAAAAAGGGATCAGGAATGTTATTGTTGCTCCTCTTTACGGTGCATTGGGTAAAGAAGAGCAGAGGAGGGCGATTTCACCGACAAAAGATGGAGAGCGTAAGATCGTCCTTTCTACCAATATCGCAGAAACCAGCCTGACCATAGAAGGCATCAGAATCGTAATTGACTCAGGGCTTCAAAGAGTTTCAACCTATCATACCGGTTCAGGTATGAATCGTCTTGAAACCATCTTTATCTCGCAGGATTCGGCGATACAGCGAAGCGGACGGGCGGGGCGTTTGAGTGATGGCAAATGCTATCGGCTCTGGCATGCACATAAAAGCCTGGTCAAACATCAAAAACCGGAGATCCTGACCTCTGATCTGACGCAGATGATGCTGGAACTTGCACAGTGGGGTGTGAACGATCCCTCTGAACTTATATGGCTTGATCCGCCAGCAGCGGAGGCCGTCAAGCATGCCCGGGAACTTTTGGGTGAATTAATGATGACCGATAAGCGAGATGTGATCACCGATCATGGTAAAGAGGCGCTTTCTCTGGGGCTTCATCCCCGGTTTGGACACATGATACTTAAAGCTGAGGTACTTGAAGGTACCTATGAAGCTTGTCTGCTCGCTGCACTGCTCAGTGAAAGGGACATTGTAAAGCCTTCTGCCGGTTTTGCTTCAGATCTGCGTTTACGTCTAAGTCTGCTCTTTGAAAAGCATCTTGATCACCCCTCCATTAACAGTGCTGAAGCACGGCGCGTTGTAGAACAGGCTGACCTTCTCTATCAAAAGGTTCCCAAATTACAAAAGATAAAACAAAAGATCAAACAGCATCAACCGGAAAATCTTGGTGTTTTATTGGGATTTGCCTATCCGGATCGTATCGCCAAAACGAGAAATTTGAAAGACAGACGCTATCTTCTGAGTAATGGCAAAGGAGCGATCCTTGATTTTGAAGATGATCTGATCACAGAGGAGTATCTGGCAGTGGCAGATCTGAACGTGCAGGAAAAAGATGCACGGATTTTTCTGGCTGCACCGTTGACACTGGATCAGATTGAACACTATTTTTCTGAGTTGATTCAAAAAGAGAGTGTTTTGATGTGGAATTCAAATCTCAAACGTGTTGAAGCAAGTGTCAAGACGACATTTTTGAAATTGACGCTGCGTGAACAACAGAGCAATGACGTCACGCAAGATGCCATTGCGCGGAAGTTGATAGAGGGGATAAGACAGGAAGGACTGGAGGTTCTGCCATGGAGCAAAGAGAGTTTGGCATTGAAGCAGAGGGTGAATTTTCTAAATATTCAAAAAATGGAGCATGAAAAGCTTCTCACTTGCATCGATCTTCCTGATTTTAGCGATGAGATGCTGTTGCAAACGATGGAAAGTTGGCTGTTGCCTTATGTCGAAGGGATCAGTGATCTTAGAGGGTGCCGAAAACTGAATTTGGAGAAAATACTGTTCAATGCAATTGAATGGCAGCAGCGGCAGTTTCTGGATGAATTTGCACCGCGTACGCTAAGCGTTCCGAGCGGCTCAAAAATAGCGATCGATTACACTGATCCGAAAAACCCCATCCTGCCAGTCAGACTGCAGGAGCTGTTCGGACTTGAAAATACGCCTACGCTCTTAAAAGGCGAGCATAAACTGCTGCTTCATCTTCTCTCTCCAGCTTACCGGCCCATGCAGGTGACGTATGACCTGCAAAGTTTTTGGAGTGAAGCGTATCACGAGGTCAAAAAAGAGCTGCGCGGAAAATACAAAAAACATTACTGGCCGGATGACCCGTTAACTGCACAGGCGACAAACCGGACAAAGAAAAATATGATAAACAGAGAAAGTTGAAAAAGAAAAATGGTCGGGATGACTGGACTCGAACCAGCGACCACCACACCCCCAGCGTGATACGCTACCAGACTGCGCTACATCCCGAGATGAAGGGTGTTATTTTAGAGTTATATTGTTTAGAAAAGCATAAAAGATAAGCTCTCTTAGTCAGTACGTTCCCAGAATGTTCCCTGTGCGCTATCCATTAAAGCGACACCCATAGCGGTAATCTCGTCTCTGATCGCATCGGATTTGCTGAAATCTTTGGCTTTTTTGGCTTCGCTTCGCTGCTCTATCAGTGTGTTGATTTTCTCTTTTGTTGCCTCGTCAAAACCAAACTGGAAGTATTCAAACGGATTCATAACCCCAAAACCGAGCACTTTTTCGACATAAGCAAGATTGGCCAGTGCTTCTCGTTTAGCCACTTTGTCTTTTGCATTGCTGTCAAGCGCTTCGTTGGCGGTGGAAATCATCTCATCCAGAAGTGCAAGAGCAGGCGAGATATTCATATCATCGCTGAGTATTTCGAGCAGTCTGGTCTGAAATTCTGTTTTTTCTTCAACACCTTTCATACCGAAAAGGCGTTTTTTAAGACGGTAGAGCTTGTCGAGACGTTTTTTGGATGCAATCAGATCCAGCTCGTTGAAATTGAAATTGCTTCGGTAGTGTGTTGAGAGCAGGTAAAACCGCAGCACTTCTCCCTGATAGGCATGAAGCGCATCTTTAATAAAAAAGCTGTTACCAAGGCTTTTACTCATTTTTTCGCCGTCGATGTTTACAAAACCGTTATGCATCCAGTAGTGTGCGAGTTCATGATCCGTTGAACAGCGTGTCTGGGCTGCTTCATTTTCATGATGGGGAAAAAGCAGGTCGGCGCCTCCGCCGTGAATATCGATGGAGTACTTTTTTCCGGTAGAGAGATGTTTTTCAATCATTGCAGAACATTCGGTGTGCCATCCAGGACGGCCGGGACCAAAAGGCGATTCAAACGTCAGTGAGTTGTCATGCACCGATTTCCATAATGCAAAGTCTGCAGGATTTCGTTTTTCAACGGAACTTTCTACACGGCTTTGCGTATCGTCTTCATCTTGGATACGATGGGAAATAGAGAGGTACTTAGAATCGCTTTGGGTGTCGAAATAGACATCACCGTTGGCGATTTGATAGGCATGGCCTTTGTCGATGAGCTTTTGGATTAGCGCATACATCGCTTCAAGTGATTCGGTTGCTTTGGGCTCGATCGTCGGACGCCGGACACCAAGTATGTCCATATCGCGGTGATAGGCTGCCGTATAGGTGTCTGTAAGGGTCTGTATATCAATTTTTTCAGCGGTAGCTTTTTTGATGATCTTGTCATCAATGTCGGTAATGTTGCGTGCAAAAGTAACTTCATAAGCATTGGCCTCAAGAACACGCCGAAGCAGATCGAACACCAATGCACTTTTGGCATGTCCGAGGTGAGCATCGTCATAGACGGTCGGACCACAGACATACAGTGAGGCTTTCCCCGGGATCAACGGTTCAAATTGTTCTTTTGTTTTTGTGACGGAGTTATAGATAACCATGGATCAGTTCCTTTGTGAACAGTAAAATGACTGTAAATACTATGGCGCTAAAAAGCCAGAGAAGAGAATATTTTGCGTTGATTATAGCTAAAAAACGTTCTTTTCCAAATGCATGAACGGTTGCAAAAAAGGCGATAAAACCGCTGATGGTGCTTGCCAGAGCCAGTCCTGCACCTCCGAGCGGTGTGATAAGCAGCAGCGAAAATACGATGTTGCCGACAAGGCTGAGTGTGGCAATTTTTGCCGCCTGCATCTGCCGGTTCTGGGCATAGAGCCAGAGTATGAGCAGTTTATTGATGCCAAAAGGGAGCAGACCGATCATATACATCTGTAAAATAAGCGCGGTATTTGCAGTATCTTCTGCACTGAATGCACCGCGTTCAAAGAGCAGCCAGGTGATCTCTTTGCTGAGTATAAATCCGCCAATGGCACTCAGCATCAGTAAAAAAGCGAGAAACCAGAATGCTTTTGTCATAAACCGGAGGGCCTTCTCCTCGTTGTCATTTTTGATATAACGTGCAATACGCGGGAAAAGAGCAATGGATGTAGCAATGGCAAAGAGGGCCAGCGGAAGCTGAAAAACACGATTGGCATAGTAAAGATAACTGATAATGCCGGTACTTAAAAAACTGGCAAGCCAGGTGTCCAAAAAGGCAGAAAACTGTGCCGTCGAATTTCCCCAGATTGCCGGAAAAAACTGTTTTGAAAAGGTACTGCTCTCTTTTTTGATCTGTTGAACTTTTTTTTGATAGAAGCGTACGCCGCCGACGAGAAGGGGTGACAGGCCGACTTTGTAAATCGCAATGATATGGATAAGAAGCTGTAGGATTCCGCCAATGACCACACCGTAACTCAGATAGGTTACGATAACTGCGTCACTTTGATCTCTTGAAAGCAAAAGCGCGATGATCAGTGCGATGTTGAGCAGGCCTGTTGCAAAGGCAGTTGTGGCAAAATGGTGTTTGTACTGTAAAAATGTACTTAAAAAAGTGACGGCAAAGATCAGTGGAAGATAAAAAAAGTTGATGGCGACATAGGGTGCCGCCAATTTGACGGTATCGGCATCAAATCCCAATGCAATGATTTTGGCGGCAGCTTGCGGAAAGAGGTTGACGATGAGTGTCATCAACATGATGACAAAAATAAACACTACAAAGATATGAACGGAAAAGACGGCCTTATGGTGTGAGCGGGTAAAGGCAGGGATGAAAGACTGGGTAAAGGCACCCTCAGCAAAAATTCGGCGAAAAAGGTTGGGTAGTTTAAATGCGATAAAGAAGATGTCGCTGTAGATATTTGCTCCCAGTACGGAAGCGGTCAAAAGATCACGGATAAAGCCCAATATACGTGAAAAGAGAATGCCGAAACTGTTGGTGAAAATTGATTTAAATATAGGGTACCTCTCAAACCATCACAGTTTTTTTACGTAATATTAACGAACTAGTGATTAAAATATCTTCTTTAGAATAAAGGAACGATATGATCGTTGGGATAGAGGGTACAGTTGAGCTGAAAGAACCGACGGTTCTCCATATCAATGTACATGGTCTTATTTATGAAGTTTTTATCTCCTTGCAGACGTATGGAGCATTGACGAGTGAACGTATCAAACTGTATACTTCACATATCATTCGTGAGGATGCACAGCTCTTGTATGGTTTTGCAGAGGCGAGCGAGAAAGTTCTGTTTCAGCGTCTGATCAAGATCAGCGGAGTCGGTCCGAAAGTGGCGATGGCGATCTGTTCGACTTTCAGTTCCTCACAGTTTGCCCAGATCATTGCGTCCAGCGATATTACAGGTCTGAAGCGGGTACCCGGGATCGGGCCGAAAAGTGCAGGGCGTATCCTGGTAGAACTGAGTGGCTTTGATGCAGAATTAACGCAACAGGGTTCACCGAAAAATCTCGCTTCAAGCGAGGCTGCACTGGCATTGGAATCCTTGGGATTCAAAAAAGAGCTTGTTTCCAGGGTTCTGAGTCAGTGTGAAAGCTCCGATACTGCTTCTCTGGTTAAAGAAGCACTCAAGAAATTACAAAAAATATAAAGGCAAAGATGTGCAATTAGCAATTTTATTCGGGGGTGCCAGTTTTGAACATGAGATCAGTATTGTCAGTGCGGTCACACTTAAAGAGAAACTGACATCGTTTGATCTGAAGTTTATCTTTTGTGACCAGGATCATCAATTATACCTGATTGATGCAGCAAAAATGAAAGCCAAAACCTTTGCTTCGGGCGAATACAAAAAGATGCCGATTTTGACATTGGGTCTCAAGACGTTTATGCATAAAAAACGTCTTACAACCGAGAAATATACCTTTACGGTGCTCAATCTGATTCATGGGGCGGATGGTGAAGACGGTACAGTTGCCGCACTGTTTGATTTTTATAAAATCAGCTATATCGGCCCGGGTACAGCGGCTTCCGTATTCAGTTATGATAAACGCTATACCAAATGGCTTGCCGATTCGCTTGGTGTCAAAACACTTGAGTTTGAGACAGCCTATGCGAATGAAGTCGGTCCCATTAATACTCCGCTGCCTTTTATCGTTAAACCTTCCCGCCTTGGAAGTTCTATCGGGGTCAGTGTCGTTCGTAAGGTGAGCGAGATCGATTATGCTTTGGATATTGCTTTTGAGTATGATAAAAGTGCAATTATCGAGCCTTTCATTGAGGGAGTCAGGGAATTCAATCTTGCAGGTTGCAAAGCGGGTGACGAAATTCTGTTTTCCATGATCGAAGAACCGCAAAAAGATGATTTTTTGGATTTTGATAAAAAATATCTTGATTTTTCGCGTTCATCCACAGCGAGTGCGGCTGATCTGGATGAAAAGACGGTTGCAAAGTTTCAACATATTTTTAAACGTATCTATGGAAATCTGTTTGAAGGAGCCTTGATACGCTGCGATTTTTTTATGATCAATGATGAAATCTATCTCAATGAAATCAATCCTATCCCCGGTTCCATGGCCAACTATCTGTTTGATGATTTTGAGTCGGTGATCAAAACGCTTCTGATGCATCTTCCGGTCAAGTCGATGCCGCGGGTGAAATATAATTATATTCACTCGATCAATGCTGCTAAAGGAAAATAGATGGCTGTTAAAACCATCGAGTATAAAGAGCACACCTTTTCGATCAGTTATGAGATCGTCAATCCTGATAAAGAAGTTGATGCTGTTTTCTTACATGGGTGGGGTGCAGATAAAGAGCTTATGAAAGGGGTGTTCGGCAATCATTTGCGCAGCTTTCGTCATATTTATATCGATCTGCCCGGTTTTGGAAACAGCAGCAGTGATCTGGCCATGAATACAGAGGATTACGCAAATATCATCGAGCTTTTTTTAGCGAAAATCGATGCCGGCAGACAGTTGGTTGTCGGACACTCTTTTGGAGGAAAAGTGGCACTGCTGCTGAATCCTGAGGTTTTGGTTCTTATTGCATCAGCAGGTATCTATCAGACAAAGTCACTTGGGGTTAATCTTAAAATCGGTCTATTTAAACTCCTTAATTATATCGGTCTTGTAAAGCTGCGTGAACAGGTTCGATCGTTTTTCGTGGCGGACGATGCGAAAAAACTCACTCAACCGATGTATGAGACATTCAAGACAGTCGTCAATGAAAGTTACAGTGACAGGTTTGAAGCTTTTAAAAACAAGGCGCTTCTACTCTGGGGCAGGGATGATACTGCCACGCCGTTGGACAGCGGTGAGCAGATCGCTGATCTGATCGAGGATTCCAGACTGCTTGTATATGAGGGCGATCACTACTTTTTTATGTACAATGCGGAAGATATCAGTGTGGAAATTCTTAAAACCTATTTGAGTGTGATGAAATATTAATATGAATGCAACAATGACGCTGGCTTTGGCCATTAATTTTACCTTCGTAATGGCGCTGGGATGGTACCTGATTACAAATCTTCAGTGGTACAACTATCAGATAGGCAGAGTGATCCTCAAGCATCATAAGCAGTGGTGGCACTATGCCTATTTTGTCGGGCCGTTTTTTCTCTACTATCTGCTGATGTATTATGCGCCGTTCAATTATGCAGGCGTGTTTTTACTTTTGCTGTATCTGCCGGCATTGATCTGGTGGAATATGAAACTTGACAAACGGCTGGTATTGACCTGGCGTGTTAAACGTTTTTTGATTCTGCTCGCCGGTTTGACCCTGTTCATCGATTTTTTATGTCTGATCAAAGACGGTTGTGCTGTTCTTGGTCTCTTTTTACCGTTGGCTCTGGCCTATCTTGGCAGTATGGGAATAGAGAAATATCTGTTTTTGGCGTACAAGAAAGCAGCGCGGCGCAAAATTGATTCCATGCAGCAGTTGAAGATCGTAGCTGTGACCGGCAGTTACGGTAAAACCAGTATGAAAAATTTTATAACACAAATACTTGCCAATAATAAACGTGTCTATGCTACCCCCCGCAGTGTCAATACGCTTGGCGGGATTATTCGTGATATCAATGAGTCTCTTCCGGAGGATACCGAAGTATATGTCTGTGAAGCAGGTGCAAGGCTGCAAGGCGATATCTATATGATCGCACAGTTCCTGCATCCGCAGATTGTTGTAGTAGGTGCAGTAGGACCGCAGCATCTGGAGTATTTCAAGACGATTGAAAATATTAAACGAGCCAAACTGGAGATTATACAGTCCAATCGGCTTGAACAGGCCTTTGTTCATAGCTCGGTGACGAATGAACCGCATGATAAAGTCACTTTTTTCGGTGATACGATCGAAAATGTTGAAGCAACGCTTGAAGGTCTTGATTTCGATTTGCGCATTGATGACAGTGTGATGCATTTGCATAGCAGAGTGTTGGGCGGATTTAATGCGATCAATATCAATGCATCGGTACTGGTGGCCTCATCCCTCGGGCTCAGTGATAAAGAGATATTCAGAGGGGTTGCTTCGCTTCAGAGTGTTGAACACCGTCTGCAGCGTATTGATGCCGGAGGCAAGATTATCCTCGATGACGGATATAACGGCAATATCGATGGTATGCTTGAAGGTGTACGCCTCTGCTCGCAACATCCCGGCCGTAAAGTGATCGTCACTCCCGGATTGGTCGAGAGCAGTGAGGCCCTTAATCTTCAGTTGATTGAAGCCATCAATGAAGTCTTTGACGTCGCCATTATCACAGGGGCTCTCAATAGTGAGCTATTTGAGAAAAATCTTACCGTAAATGAAACGATCATACTTAAAGACAAAACAGAGTTGACGAACTTACTCGGTGAGCGTACACGAAGCGGCGACATCATTCTTTTTGCAAATGATGCACCGAATTTTATTTAAGTTAATCTTCCCTCTTTGATGAGGGATCTTACTAGACGCATATTTTTCATAACACGTGCATAATAGGGACGGTTGAGCATACCGCCGTTATAGCCGCTGACTACCTTGATATAATCGCTTCTTGAATGTTTGAGGATGATGATGTAATGGGCGGCAATTTTTGCAGAAAGCCGGACATCTGTCAAAAGTCTGTGAGCAAGCTGTTCATCGCTGTAAGAAGAGAGCCATGTCAATGATGGAGTTTGTTTGGCAATATAGCGTGCTGTAGCAATACGAATCTGCATAGCGCCGAGTGATGCTTTTGTCATTGCCCGACCTTTTTTATGGTCTCCGATAATATTTTTTCCGGCACTGCTTTCGGTGAGGCAGATTGCACTTAATGTATTTTCATAGGTTTCACCGTATCTGTCCGGTAACGTTTTTGCAATGTCGCGTACTTTCTGTAAAGTAGTTATCTGTTCATCGGAAACGGCATGCAGAGAAATAAAAAAAATAAATAATAAAGATAAGAATTTCAAAACTTGGTCCTTCTAAAATAAGTGCGTAATTATAAGATTTAATTAAAAGAAATATAATAATATAAAATTATTATTGGATTTGTTTAAGTGTTTATGACGAAATTATGCTTCAAAGTACGTTTTTATGGGATATCTATATTTAAGTTTCATAAACATTTTAATCAATATTTTTGTGAAACAAACGATTTTTGTCCTTTAAACTTAAAGTGTTGGTCTGTTTTTACAACGATTTGATTTGAAATTAATTACAGGAAGTAGCATTTCAGTGTAAATTTATGGATTTGTTGTCTTTATCACAAAATTTTAATTAATATTTATATTTTTGTTATAAATGTCTTTTTTTTTAAAAAAGGTTCCTTTAAAAATTAAAATATTTAGAAGGTTTAATATTTAATAGTTATCATTATTCTTCTCTTCCGTTTTGTCGGCACCTTTAGTGCTGCCGTTTTGGCACTTCTTATTTTATTGGTTGTGTATGCTGCCCTGAGGCGTTACCTGTTTCATTCA
>DAOWOG010000066.1 GCA_030642185.1 Helicobacteraceae bacterium
CTTTTTCCATTACGCGATGAGATCGGTTATGTTGGGGAAAAGACTTTGAAGAACAAGGAACATTTTGGTGAAAACTCTCTGTTTGTCGGTATTTCCGAGAAAAAAGGAGAGTGTTTCGGTGTGACGAGTTTTTCGCTTGAAACCGTACCTGAAAATGCTGTGATAAAATCAGCACGTATCTCTTACTATCCGATGAACCGGGTGTCGGTACAGGTTGAGCGTTTCGGTGAATGGCGGGTAGGTTTGATGGATGAGCGTACGGTTGAGAATTTAGCCAGTTATGATGAAATCAAACAGGCAAAAATGCTCGGCTACATCGGTAAAGGAACCGGATCGCACCAGCTTTCACAGGGAATCTGGCGTACATATGAATTTGCAAAACAAGAGCGTAATCTACTTCAGGAAGCACTTAAACGCCGTAAGGTGGTCTTTCGCATGGAAGGACCGACCACGCTGCCTCTTGATCGTTCATCACAGATGATGCAGTGGGATATAGGGTATGGAAAATTCAGCGGCGGATTGACATTTCGTCCAAAACTGGAGATTATTTACGCGCTTGAAGAGGCAAAACTTGAACTGCATTCACAGCGTGAATTTACTGTGTCAAAAAGCGGCGTTAAGGATGAAAGCCTGGTAGCCGGTTTCGATAATAACGGAGCACGTATTTACGGCTGCATCGAATTTGACATGACACAGATACCGGATATAGAAAAAACAGTGATTTCGGATACGTATCTTGAACTTGAAGTACAGCGTATTGATTCCGATCCGGTTTTACGGTTTCACATCGAAATGGTCAAAACAAGAGATGGCGAGACGAAAGGATATGATAAGATCCAAACCCGTGAAGTTGTTGAGCGTATCGGGTATGACGTCAGTATCGCGGATCTCAATGCAGCAAAACTGCAGCGGTTCGTATTTGACCGTTTGACGGTCAAGGAGATGGTCGAGTCGATTAAGGCTCATGAAAAACTTCTGTTTGTCATTTATGCTTCATCCGAGAAAGCTTTCAGCAAATCGCAGTCGGTCAACTGGCTGGACAGCAAACGAAGTGTACGCCCGCGTTTGATTCTCAACTATATCAAAAAACGTCGTTATGGTGTAGACAAGGTTGAGAATCTCAGTACGAGTATTGAAAATGGAATGATCCGCCTGGACTGGAACAATCCGAAAGACGAGGCTTTTTCCGGTGTGATCGTAGTAAAAAATGCATTTCACATCCCTTGTACACCGTATGACGGACAGAAACTCTATGGCGGAAGAGACAGCTACACCTATGATAATTTCGGTGATAAAGATGCAACCAAGTATTATGCAGTCTTTGCTTATGACGATGTTCCAAATTTTTCCGATCCGGCAATTCTTACGTATAGTGAAGAAGACTAATGCTTGATGTTGTTTTTGTTGCTTCGGTCTTTGTCTTTATACTGGCAATCTTTAAATCACTTTTTGAGACGAATGCCTTTTTAAAACAACTGGAAAATGCACATCATCAGATTTGGCAAACACTGGGCAGTCCGCGCTGGCGTATCCATTTTGGCGATACCGGTTTTCGTGAGGCAATTAAGCAGATACGCTCACATAAATTTGCCTCTTTGAATGATCCGATACTTGAGGAGTGTTACAAGGCAATGAAGCGGGCAGAACGAACGGGTTATGCTGCAGCTGCGGTTGCAATGGGAGCAGTACTGTTTCAGGCAATCAGTGTTTCTTACTAAATGAAATAAAAACTGAGGGTTTTGGGAAGTGTGCGGATGTCAATAACTTTCTCTCCCAAGCGGGAGAGAAAGACGTAAAAATTACGCTTCTTTTTTTGTCTCTTCTTTCGTCGCTTCTTTTTTAGAAACGACATTTGAAACAGTATCAGATACTTTATGAAACATATTTTCTGCACTGTCTTTCATCATAAGAAGTGGAGAACATGCGATAGTAAAACATACTGACGTTGCTTCACCGACATATCCGGCTGCATTTTCATTGATGATGCTTTCAAGTTTAAGGTCAGCTACCAGCTTTTTACCTTTTTCATTTCCTGATTTACGTGCTTCGTCGAAAGTTGACTCAACAGATGCAACAGTATCGGTTACTGCAGTTTTACCGCTGTTGATAGCTTCGCTGACAGTCTCTTCGATACTTGCAACGGCTTCTTTTACTGTGTCAAGGTTTGCACTCTTAATGATCACTGTAACAGAAGTTTCAACTTTCTCAGCACCTTCTTTGACAAGGTTTGTTGCGTTTTCGATCGTTCCTGTTACTGCACTGGCAGCAGCATCAATACTCTTGCTGAAAAGGTTTTCGCTCGCTTCTGCTTTAGGAGCTTCTTTTTTAGCTTCAGTTTTTTTAGGAGCCTCTTTTTTAGCTGCTGCTTTTGGAGCCGCTTTTGCCGCTGTTTTAGGAGCTGCTGTTTTAGGAGCCGCAGTTTTCGGAGCCGATTTTGCCGCTGTTTTAGGTGCAGCTGTCTTTGCTGTAGTTGTTTCTGTTTTAGAAGTCTGTGTAGTTTCTGCCATAAAAAATCCTTGATTTAAAATATAAAATAGTTTTTGAGTTTGATGATTTCCATCAACTGAATGGAATTATAATTGATTTTATATTAACTTTTACTTATGCCAAATATAATAATTGTTTATGTGAAAAATGTGATGGTGCAAAAAGGCCAAATTTACCCTTTCATTTTCAATAGATACTGCCCATTTTCATGTATTTAGCCGGCGGAGTAATATGACAGAGAGCAGAGCATTCACGAGCGGTGAAATCACCTGTCGCATCAAAGCTGACTTTTTACAACGAGAATGGAAATGTTTCAGTTAAACTGAGCATGGGCAGTTTTTAAATAGTCCGTAATCCGATTTTCCAGCCAATACTTCGGCCTGATAAAGCTTCCGCCAACAAATCCGACATGCCCGCCGTGCGGGGAAAGTTCTATCTTGACATGAGAAGAGAGCTCTTTTTTGTCCGGTAAGATTTCAGGTGTCATAAACGGATCATCCAAAGCCTGGATGATAAGGGTGTCTGTGGTTATATCTTTTAGAAACTGTTTTGCACTTGATTGTTGATAATACTCGGAAGCAGAGGTGAACCCATGGATGGGCGCCGTATAAACATCATCAAATTCCCAGAAATTTTTGAGTTTTTTGACACGGTTTTCATCAATGCCTATGAAGGCGTGCATAGGATGATGTGTATATTTTTCAAGCAATGAATTCCTGAGGTTTTTCATGAGATGATTTTGATACAATCTGGAAAACCCGCTGTTCATTCGATCAGCACACACTTCGAGCTGCATCGGTGCGGACACCGAGACGGCAGCCGTTATCGGAGATGCATCACTCCATTCTCCCAGGAGTTTCAAAAGCATATTGCCGCCTAACGAGTAGCCGATTGCAAAGAGCGGATGTTTCGGATAGCGCTTTACCAGGCTCTCAATCCACATTTTGGCATCGCCGGTATCGCCGCTATGATAGGAACGAGGCAAACGGTTTATTTTACCGGAACAGCCTCGAAAGTGCATTAAAACCGAGCTGAATCCTTCAGACCCGAGTGTATTCATCATGCCCTGAATATAGGGTGACAAGTAGGAACCCTCAAGACCATGAAAAAGCACTACGATGGGTTTTGTACTGTCCTGATGAGGTTTACGGTGCCAAAAACACTCTACAAAATCGCCGTCACTTAGTTCAAATCGTTCAATCTCTATTTCAGGCTGCGGCTGTTTTCTGAACAGGGCAGGAAAGAGGGTCTGCAAGTGAGCGTTTCCAAGTCCAAAAGCAGGTCGAAACGGTTTATGTTTTTTCAATCGTTTTCTCCTTCATCAATATGGTGAATGCAACAGATTCCTAGGAAAAATAGTCTATACAATAATCCAATGAAATCACTTTAACAGAAAACTGTTTTTTGATCGCTTGACAGAAATGATTGTCGCTTGTAAGGATGTACCCGCATCTGTTTTTGTCTGCCAGGTACAGTTGCATACAGTCTTCATAGTCGATTTTTAAATGATGTTCTTTCAGTGTTTGCATCATTGAATTATTTAGCGCGACAAAGTCGCTATTATCTGCTGATAAAACAGTTACTTCCTGCACAATAAACTCTATGTTCCTGACACAGCCTTCCAAATCAAGTTTTTTTTGTAAAAAATAGGAGATAGTACTGATAATATCACTGCTTGTATAGAGGCGTATATTGTGATCTAAAAATGACATCAAACATGATTTTGCCTGAGTGTGGCGTTCTCTTTTAATATCAAAAATATCCAAAAAAAAGTTGGTATCTAAAAAGACACTATTCATATCGTGCAAGTCTTTCGGCTCTCAATTGCTCTTTGGTGATCTCATCGGCATCAGTGCTATCTATGATACCGACGATATTGAGCAAATTTGTTCTTTTCTCTTTTTTAACGCCTATCAGTTTTTCTATGAAGGACTTATAAGAGCTATCCAAAAAATAACCTTTTGTTTTATGGCGCTTTTTATCAATGATCTCAACGATATCAAAACCATCCAGTTTGTGTAGATTTCTTTGAATTTCAGAAATCGAAATCGTTTGCATATTTATCCTTTTCATATATCATATTTATATTATATGAAAATAGATTTAAAATTTTATAAACTAAAATAGATGGGTCGGCGTTGAAAATGCATTTTTGAACAGCGTCAAATCTCAATTGACATTAATACGTAAACGCGACCGGTATCCCGAAAAGCGCACCGTAAGCGCCGTAGAAAATAAGGCGATTAAAGTAGACTTTGGCGAATGAGTTAAGCATATCTTCGAGCTCTTTTGGGTGCATTTTGTTGATCTCGCGTTCGATGACCCCTTTGAAATCGATCGCTCCGACGAGCCCTTCAAAATTTGCAAGCAGGGTGTCGTAGGCGGCTTCGAAGCCATTGTCGATCATATACTGTTTCAGTCCATCGTCACTCAGGCTGTTGAGTGACATGATCAATTTTCTCAAGATCGGTTCGAGGTCTGTCTTGATACGCCGCATGAGCGTCTCATTGGCCAGTAGGCTGTTTAGGACATATTCTAATGAGTGCTGTAGTGTTTCTGCATCGACAAACCCGTCAATGCCCCGGTCCTCAAAACGTTCAACGACGGCATCAATGAGCTGGTTTTGGATTGTCTCGTACATCGGTGAGCCAAAAAGTGTGTCCAGTGTGTAGGTGATCTGCTTTGTCAGCACATTGGCATTAAGTGTCGGAAAGAGAGTTTTCAGGCTCTGTTCAGCACTAAAGGCATGCCAGACCTCCTGAGTAAACGTGCCGGCAGCCGCAATCAGTTTGTCTTGATGTTCCAGCAGATGTTGTTGAAGATGGGTACGTATCAGGGTTGTTTCATCTGTGAAACGGTGCAGCATCTGTTCTGTGTTCTGCCACTGAAGTACATGAAGCTGTTCATCCAGAGTAGAGTCAAACAGTGTCAGGATCATCGCCTCACCGATAGAGGTGATACTCTCGGCGACGGCAGGGTACTGAATAAGCTGTCCTAGCAGCGGCTCAAACGCATGTAGGTTGAACAGCTCGCCGCTGATGGCAAACTCCTGCAGCTCTTTCTCTTTTACTTTGTCAAAAAAAGTATGGACATGTGCTTCGATCTCGCTATGGCGTTCATCAAGAAAACGTGGCAGCTCATCATCGACAAAGATCGTAATGAAACGATCTACATCACCGTATACCCCGGCCAGTTTGATCAGGCGGTTCGTGACAAAACTGTTCTGCTCTTTTAGCAGCGTTTTAATCTCCTGCTGTATCAGCGGCTTTTCGGCCTGGATATGGTGCAAAATCTCATCAAACCCATGATCGAACAGCATACGGAGATTTGCTTCGATGGTCCGGGTCAGGGCACCGTTGAACAAGTCACCGATCTGGCCATCACCCTGGAAAGTTTCATCAACAATGAGAGATTGGATAAATGCGGTTAGTTTGTGCAGTGTTTGGGGGTTTTGAATATGGGTCAATATATAAGAAACGATACGTTCACCCAGCAGGTCCTGCATGCTTTGCGGCACTAAGGCGACAAGTTTTTCATGACGCAGCTGTTCGAGTACCGGATCGGTGATCTGAGTTGCAAGGGCTTCAAATGCCTCTTGTGAACCCAACGTGTCCGTCACTTTATGTGCAAAATGCTCTATCGTATGTGGAATAAGTGTGTCAATCAGTGTTGTCACTGTTTTGCCAAGCGCTTCTTGCAGTGGTTTATGGGCTGCGGTATGAAACCAGTTTTGCGCGGCGATACCCATCTGTGTGTTTACGCGTTCATGTACCAGCTTACGGATAGATTGGCGGGTGGATGCTTCTTGTAAAAAGGCAAGGTCGAAACTGTTTAGTAATTGAATGGCCTTGATACTTAACTCTTTTGTATCGAGTCGTTGCGGCAGCTGTTGTGCTCCATGATCCAGCAGTTGTTGGGTGAGGAAATGACCGTGATCATGTAGAAAATCATCGATCATTTTGTATTTATCGCGCGTAATAAAGCTTTTTAGAGAGAGGCTTAGCTCCGGTTTGAAACTCATGAGCTTCTCATGAATGGCACTGTCCGTCAGCAGGGTCTCATCGACAAATTCCGACATATTTTTGGCAAAAAAAGGCTGCCGCTTTCCGACGATACCGGGGGTAAACGGCACGGGTATGCCCAGCAGCCGGTATTGCCTGTATGGTTTGAAGAGCATTTTAAGTGCCAGATAGTTGGTGAGGATACCGGTCGCGCCGTACACAGCGGGTATCACACCGTAGACATAGGGTGAAGCAACGGCGCCA
>DAOWOG010000294.1 GCA_030642185.1 Helicobacteraceae bacterium
GTTTCAGGATTATCACCATCTACATCATTAAAACCAAAGTCAGCTATACTAAATGTGTAAACGGTATCTTCATTGGCTGTAATGGTATTGTCAGCTCCTGATGGTGCATCATTTATATCAGGTACAAGTTCCCAAGCAAGTTCAACACCATCTCCACCGGGACCTTCCACACCAATACCTGTTACATCGAAGGTTAGTGTGGTGAAGGTACCATTAACCTGTACAGAACCAGCTGCAGTACCCAACGACGAATCAGCATTTGCTTTGGCATCAGAAGCAACCGTTTCATTAGGAGTACGATAGAAAGAATCAGCAGTCACATTGAAGTGACCTACCCCTGCCAGCTCGGTTAAAGTAGCCCCTGCTGTTGTAACAGTCCATTCGCTGGAATTTGAAAGTGAATCCCCTGAAATACCTAATTTATCAATATGGAGAATAGGGTTTACCACAGCCGTATCAAAAGTAAAAGTAACAGTAACTGTTTGCGCATCATCTGATGCAGGAGACGATGCATTTTCAGGTGTAGTATCCCAGAGTATTTCCATATAAACCGAATCTGCACCTTGTACGTAAGTATCACTGAAAAATGTATTAGTGGTCAAGTTGTTAGCAGATATGTTTTGTACTGTTGTGCCGGCTGGAGTAGAAAAAGACATATCTACAGAAACAGGCGTAGTAGCTGTTGTGGTACTTGTATATGGGTCACCGACTGTCCATGCCCCTGTTAAGTTCTCTACAGCCAATGTTTCCGACCAGCTATCTTGTATAGCATCTGAGAGGGCAACATCAGTTTCAATATCACCTGCTTCATACTCCAGATCCCAGTCACCGCCAAGCTCTTCATGTCCGGTCAGGTCATCAGATGCTGCAACATCAGCACCCGTTAAGTCTGCCAGGGTTTGAACAAGCTGTTCACCTTCTTCCGTAGAAGCCAGGTCACAGCCATAGATCAGGATATCTGCTGATGCATCAAGGGAGTCGGACCATGAACTGATAGTGTCTGCATTGGCTTGTGTCGTGTCGGCATCGAGCGTGGTATCGCCGATGTATATCTCACCGGCACTACCGTGGCTGATGATGTGGATGGCATCGAGGTCTGTCTGTGTACTTAAAGCATCACTGATCTGTGACAGGCCGTCCTGATCGGTGTCAAGAAGGAGGACATCGAACCGTGTGCTTTCATCTGCATTGGCATAGATGTCATCGATGATAAGTTGATACTCGGGTACGGAGAGATCGAGAACGATCAGTTCATGGCGTGTCTCGTCGATGGATTCTGTGGAAGATGGCAGGAGTTGAGCGTCTTGCTCTTCAAAGTATTGTTGGGCACTCTCAAGCAGGCTTTGGCTGTCTGCAGTAAGGTCCTGTGTATCATCGGAATGGATCAGCAGATCCATCCCCGGCAGATCGGCAGACATCATAAGACGCGGTTCAAGGACCTCTATCAGGGGAGCTTGTGAAGACTTTTTTTGATGCTTTTTCTTCATGCTCTGTTACATGCCTGAAGAGGATATGCTGTCGGTTTCGTATTTGTCATCAAGGGCGGCGACAGAGTCAGCAGTATAGCGTGACTTTTTTCTCCAGGGCTCAAGGTAGGCAGTGATGCCTTTGTCGGCCAGCATCGCCTGATCACCGAGGGCAAATTCCTTTTGATTGTAGGCACCAAAAGAGATGCGTACCGATCCATCGCCCTGACGTATGGACATATGGTCTTTCACACCGGCAGCTTCAAGTGACGCCAGAAAGTCACGTTGTTCGTCCTGTGTATGTAAAATACCCGACAATAACAGATAGCCGTCAAGCTGATCCTGTATCGTCTGCTCTAAAACAGCAGTATCTTCTTTGACACTCAGTGAGGCAAGGGCTGTACTGATAGGATCTATGTGCTGTTCAGGTTTATTTATGTCCGCTTGTCTCGTTGTATCCGCCTGCTTGCTCAATTGCTGCAGCGGTATGTCAAAAAACTTCAAATGGCCGCGTAGCCCGGCCGGTATTTTATGATCGGGATTAGGCAGCGTCAGACGAACCCCAAAGGTTCCGCTTGCTGCATCCATGACCTTGTCTACCTGCGTGACAGTGGCATTCCACGCATTTCCCTCTATGATGTCGGACCACACTTTGGCCTGCATGCCTTTTTGGATTTTTCCAAATTTCGATACCGGAACAATCACTTCGACATAAAGCGGGTCGATCTGAGCAAGACGGACGACTGCTTCATCACTGATATGTTCACCGATCACCTTTAAACGCTCCATAACAACACCCGGAAAAGGTGCCAGTATCGTTCGGCGTCCCAAGGTTGCTTCTACCTGCTTCAACTCTTTGAGTGCAAGGTATTGATTTTCATCAGCCTGGACCTTTTTAATTTTTGCCAATTGCAGTTCGGTGTTGGCTTTGTCGAGGTCGTGCGCCGAGATGGAGCCTCTTTTATAGGCTTTTGAGACCCGTTTCAGTTCTCTTTCGGCGTGGGTGAAATTGATATTGCTCAGCTCGATCTCTGATGTGATCGAGGCACGTTTTTTTGCCAGTTCAACTCTGGTCTGTTCTACTTTGACATCAAGAACCGCCACAACATCACCGCGTTTTACAAAGTCATTGCGATCTACTACGACACGACTGATGACACCGGTCGCATTGCTGCCGAGATCCGCCACCCTGCTTGGGTTGACGATACAGTCAAACTCTTCACCGATAACCGTTTCAGCGGCTGAAGCAGTGTAGGGCAGAAGAACAATGATCGTCATCGTTATGAGACGTAAATAGAGACTTGTCAACATGATTTGTCCTTTGTATTTAATTCAAATTATATACCGGAACAAAAAAAATAGGGCTAACAGTTGTTAAACAGGGTATTTAGTCAGTGGCGTAATATCAGTTGTGAGGAATAAAAATGCCTAAAAACAGCTGATTAAAAGCGCGTGCAATCTGTTCACCGATGGATAAGTGACCGTGATTTAACCGTACATAAACACGGCCGCCTATCTCATGCAGATGGACATCGTCCGGCAGACTGAGATCGATCTCAAATACCGGTTTGAGCAGTTTTGTGCCGGTTTCATCATTTGGATCAACACCCAGGGTGCCTCCCCCGGTCGTTCCCAATGCAGGACGTGAA
>DAOWOG010000354.1 GCA_030642185.1 Helicobacteraceae bacterium
CCCGATCCAGTGCGCCAAATACACTGAAGTATTCGATCTGCTGTTCCATGTCATCAGGAAAATGGTGCCGGTAAAAAGATTGGAATTGCTCAAGAAGCATAGACATTCGCTCTTTATTCGTTTGGATAATTACTGATTATACCGTAGCGGTTTTAGAAAAAACTTCAAATGTCCATTAAAATCAACCGGTGATATGGTTGGGATATTTATCACGTATCTCCATAAAAAGACCAAAGTTATCTACAAAGAGTTGGACGAGTTTCGGATCAAAGTGTTTTCCGCTCATAGTCTGTATATATGCGAAAATATCGTTCAGTGACCACTGCTCTTTGTAAGGATGTTTTGTGTCAAGTGCATCAAACACATCGGAAATTGCGGTAACACGTCCCAAAATATGGATTTCCTCAGCTTTAAGCGCACGAGGATAGCCGCTTCCGTCCCACTTTTCATGATGTTGATGGGCAACAATGGCCGCAGCTTTGAAGAGGGGAAGACGTGATTCACTCAGCGTAGTGTAGCCTATGGTTGTATGGGTCTGCATCACCTTTATTTCTTCGGATGACAGTTTTCCATCGTTATCCAGAATCGTATCCGAGATGCCGATTTTTCCGATATCATGCATGGCGGCGGCATATTTGAAAGTTTCGGAGTGCTGATCGTCATATCCAAGCAGCAGAGCGAACAGTTTGGCATATTCAGATACACGCCTGATGTGATATTCTGACTCTTTAAAATGGACATCTGTCAGTTTGGAGAGCATGTAAATCAGCTCTTTTTGAGTCTGTTCAATCTCCTCATCTTGCATTGCTTTGATCTTCAGATGCGTTTTGACCCGTGCAAGCAGTTCGATCTTTTGAAAAGGCTTGACAATGTAGTCAACACCGCCAACCTCAAAAGCTTTGGCAATGCTTTGAATATGTGTGATAGATGTCAGAAAAATAATGGGAATGTTTTCAAACACTTTCCCTGAACTCTTGATTTTTTGACACACTTCATAGCCCTTGAGATCGGGCATCATAACATCCATAAGGATAAGATCAATGGTCGGATTCTTGTTGATCAGGGTAAGCGCTTCAGCCCCGCTTCTGGCTGTAATAACATCATATCCTTCACCCGTCAGAACTTTTTCGGTTATCAATAAGTTGGCAGAATCAGCATCAACGCTTAATATGCTATATTTCTTTTCAATCATACTAAAGAGTATACTCTATCTTGATTCTAAAAACGGCAAATGAACAGGAAACAGGGACTAAGCCCAAAAATATTTTTAGACTGATACAATATAAAAAATTATGGGTTTTTAGAAATGCCCATTCCAAAGAGATGAAAATGCACTATCGTTACATCGGAAAAACGGGCCTTCGTGTTTCGCCTATTGCCCTGGGGACTATGACATTCGGTACGCAGTGTGATGAAAAAACAGCCTTTGCAATTATGGATAAAGCCTATGATACAGGCGTCAATTTTTTGGATACGGCAGAACTTTATCCCGTACCTCCGACAAGCCATCTTGCCGGAGTGACGGAAGAGATAGTGGGCCGTTGGCTGAAAACCAAAGCACGGGATTCTGTTATCCTGGCAAGCAAGGTAGCCGGTGCGGCTTCGGGTTGGTTTGTACCGCCGATCCGTCACGGTTTGACAGCGGTTGACCGTTTCCATATTGAACGGGCTATTGAAGGTTCGCTGAAACGGCTGGGTACGGACTATATTGATCTTTATCAGATGCATTGGCCGGATGCGGTTGTTCCTATCGAAGAATCACTCGAGGCGTTTGACCGTCTGGTTCAAAGCGGGAAAGTACGCTACATCGGGACCTCCAACGATACGGCTTACGGAACGACAAAAGCTTTGAGTGTATCCAAATATGAAAAGTTCGCACGTTTTGAATCAATCCAGAATAATTTCTCTCTGCTGAACCGCCGTTTTTTGGATGAACTTTCTTCTGTGGCACAAAAAGAGCAGGTGTCTCTTCTGCCTTATTCACCTTTGGGAGGCGGTGTCCTGAGCGGAAAATACAATCAGCCCGGCGAAGTAGAGGGACGCTTTAGTGACTACTTTAAATCATCAAATCGGCGTCAGCGTCTTATGGCAGAGCGCTTTATGAATGACAAAACACTGCTCTCAACACAGAAATATCTCCGCATTGCAGCTGATGCCGGACTTGATCCGGTTACGATGGCAACAGCATGGTCAAAACAGTTCGACTTTGTCGCTTCGACAATTATCGGGGCAACTCATCCGGATCAGCTGGATGCCACACTGGCGGCGATGGATCTGATCTTAAGTAACGAGGTATTAAAAGCGTGTGATGATGTCCATAATGAAATCCTTTATCCTATGGGTTAGTGCACTCGTGCTTCTGGGGGGATGTACAATCCCGCAGTATGCGATCAGTGAACCCAAAGTAATTGTACTTAAAACACCGAAACTCAAATTTGCAGATACAGGCTATATCCGTTCGACAGATAACGCAGTTGAGGTCGAACTTTTCTCTGCAGGCCAGGCGGCAGGAAGAATAGAGATTAATCATCTGGTCTGTGTGGATGATGAAGGCTGTCTGAGTAAAAGTGATTTTAATGAAGCTTATTTGAGTCAGCACTATCCGGATGGGATTATGCAGCATATTCTGTTGGGAAAACCGATTTTTTCAGGAAAATCATTGCGAGAAAC
>DAOWOG010000138.1 GCA_030642185.1 Helicobacteraceae bacterium
GGCGTAGGTCTCGTCATTGATCTCTTTACCGTAAAGGTAGACATCGCCGCTGGCTCTGATCTGACCCTCTTCATCTTTAATGAACAGCTCAGACTCAGTCAGCATCCCGCCGCTTCCGCAGGCAGGATCATAGATCTTCATCACAGGAGGAAGCTGCGCTTTCACCGGATCAAAAACGATGTGCGTCATCAGCTCGATCACTTCCCGTGGCGTAAAGTGCTCACCTGCCTCTTCATTGTTGTCTTCATTAAACTTACGGATCAACTCTTCAAAAACATAGCCCATACCAAGGTTAGTCAGCGGTGCCAGCTTAAGCCCTTCGGGATCTTCTCTTTCATGATTAGTGAGATTAATATAAGGAGAAGTAAACTTTTCCAACACCTCTAAAAGAACATCTTTCTCAGCCATATGTTTGATCTGAGCACGCAGATTAAACTTTTTAATGATCTCTTTTACATTTTCACTGAAACCATCAAGGTACTCGCTAAAGTTTGCTTCGAGCATCTGCTGTGAATTGGTTGCCGTATCGTGTAGCCGCTGCAGCGTCCAGGGGCTGATGTTGTAAAAGACATATCCGCTTGCATCTTTGAGCCCATTTGGTTCGTATTCTGTCAGACCTACATCATCTCGCTGAAATTTCACTTCATCAAGCACTGCCTCTTTTGTCGGTTCCAAAAGAGCGTCTAACCGTCGCAGAACAACCATCGGCAAGATAACATCACGATATTTACCTCTAACATAAACATCTCTTAGACAGTCGTCGGCGATGCTCCAGATGAAGGATACTAATTTATTATGTGCTGCTTGGTTCATTTGTTCGTCCCTAAGTAACTGCTATGAAGTTGTTCTATTTTTGTACGTAATCTTTTTATTTGATTATACATCTCTATCTCGTTATTGAAGTTTAACATGATGTATTTTATTTCATTGCTCGATAATATTTGGAGACTACTTTTGAAAGGATATATCTATCAATCACTAAAGAGAAATCATTCTCTGTAGGAGCTAGGAACACTGTTTTAAGGCGCTTCTGTATTATTCCGCTTTGGGAGGGTTTTCAGGAACACTTTTTGCTTTCTTTGCAAACCCCACCCCTTTTTTTGTTTTGGCTGTTAGTTCAAGTGCTTCAACAAAAGGTCGGTAGTCTACACCCATCTTATTTATTTCAGCAAAGCAAACGGCAACAACGGCTATAGGGTTTGGCACCTTCCCTTTTTCTTATAGGACTGGAGGTTTTTTTCACTGACCTTGATGAGTTTGCTAAATTTTGGAAGGCTGATCTCTGCATCCAGCAACAATTTTTTAAACCCTATAAACGTCATAACAAGCCTTTGTAACCATTTTCTAGCATTAAGTAGACATATATTATAACTTATTTCCTTATTTTATTGACATACTTACATAAAAAGTATACAATCACTATAATTTATTACTAATAGAATAAGTAATGAGTTCTAAAATCACATTCAAGGGAGCCACCTATGGCAAAAGAACTTAAGAAAAAAGCACTAAAAAAAGTTGCTAAAAAAGCAGAGAAAAAGAAAGCAGCTAAGAAAGTTGTAAAGAAAAAAGCAGCTAAAAAAGCAGAGAAGAAAAAGGTTGCTAAAAAAGCTGCCAAGAAAAAAGCAGCAAAAAAATCTACTAAGAAAAAATCTGCTAAAAAGTAATCGGTTTAACCACCGGGATAGACAAAGTTCTATCCCTACTTTCATTTGATGAACTTACACACCCCCTTCTATTATTCCACCAACTAAATACTTCTTGCTATGCCCATAAAATAATTAGATTGCCAAACGGCTACCAATTGGTCACAGACACGTTTCTCTTCTGTAACTCAAACGTAATTCAAGAGACATACAATAGCTGCATGTTATTAGACAGGATTACTAATGATCAAAACAGATCTGCACCTCCACTCGAAATATTCAGATAAACCCGCCGGTTTTTTTTCTAAAAAACTTGATATGCATGAATCATATGTCACTCCCAGGCAGCTGTATGACACGCTGTTTGAACGGGGTATGACACTTTTTACCATTACCGACCACGACGAAATTGCCGGCTGTCTGGAGATCGCTGATCTTCCGGGTGTATTTATCAGTGAAGAAGCTACCGCCTATTTCCCGGAAGACCGCTGTCACATTCATGTCCTCTGTTATGACATTACTCAAGTGCAGCACCTGCGTATCCAAAGGCTGCGCTATAACGTCTATGATCTGGTTGACTATCTCCAGGACGAAGCGATCACGCATGTACTGGCCCACCCGCTTTATGATATGGATGGAAGGCTGACCGAGACCCATATTGAAAAGTGCCTGCTGCTGTTTGACAACTGGGAGATCATCAACGGGACCCGCTCGGGTATTTCATCAAAACTGACCCAGGAAATTGCGGAAAAATATACTGGAGAAGCCCTCGAATCATTGTCACGCAAACACGGGTTTAATAAACGCCGGCGTAAACGCATCAGCTATACGGGCGGCAGTGACGATCACGGCGGGATGGATGTCGGTAAAACCTATACGGAGTGCCCCGGTACTACACTGGCAGATTTCAAATATGCTCTGAATAACGCAACAACGCAGCCCAGAGGCGATTACGGTTCGCCGATCCGCTTGTCACATATGATCATGGGGATCTCACATCAATGGGCAAAGGAGAAAAAACGAAGCAGCTCCTACCTGCTGGACTACCTTTTCGGCAAACCGAAGATGAATATGCTTCACCAGCTGCTTGGAATGAAAAAAGTGGTAGAGCAGGTCAAAAAGATCTCGGGAGTCGATCTGGACGCGACAGGGGAAAACAAGCATGAGATGATACACGGCTTTTTCAAACATCTCTTTCCCTACCTGATGAAAGAGTTCTCCGACACCAAAAACCTCGATATGGAGAAGGTCAGTATGTTGCTGGGCCAAAGTATGCTCTCCATCATTCCGACTGCCTATTATCTCTCGGTCTATTGGCAGCGGGCCTATGAAAAACAGCGCTCCCGCCAGATCTACCGTGCAATCACCGGCGAAAAAAAAGACTTTACCGGCAAAGTCGCCTATTTTACCGACACTTTCAACGAAATCAACGGCGTGGCCCTGACATCGAAAAAGCTCTATACTCTTGCTAAAAAAAGAGAATACAACCTAACCTTTATTACCGCCTATCCGGAAAAGATCAACGATCCTTTACGCAAAAATTTTAATCCGATCTTCTCATTCTCCCTGCCCGAATACGAAGAGATCCAAGTTAACATCCCCCATTTTCTTGATATGCTCGAATACTGCGACGATCAGAACTTTGATGTTATCTACGCCTCAACCCCGGGCGTCGTCGGTCTTTACGCCTTTTTTATCGCCCGCATACTGCATATCCCCTATGTCACGACGTTCCACACGGACTTTCCCGAATATATCGGAAAATACTCAGGAGACCATCTGTTCAAAGGACATATCTGGAATGCATTTGCACTTCTTTTTAACAGTGCCGATCGGGTGCTTTCCCCTTCCAAGGCATACCGGAAAATTCTTGTCTCCAATGGGGTAAAAAAGAAAAAGATTGAGCTCTTTACACGCGGTATCAACCACGAAAAATTCAATCCTCTCTTTAGAAATGATCTATTTTGGGACAGCTATGATCAACATTTCAACGATCAAAAAGTTGTTCTTTTTGTTGGACGTGTCGCCCGGGAAAAGAACCTTGACCTTTTCTTACAGGTAGCCGAACTGCTTAAGGTACGTGACGATCTAAAATTTGCAATCGTCGGCGACGGGCCTTATATGCAGCATATTAAACAGACGAGAACGGACAACATTATATTGACCGGTTTTCTTGAGGGAGAAGCACTATCAACAGCGTTTGCCTCTGCCGATATCTTTCTTTTCCCGAGCCAAACAGAGACGTTCGGAAATGTCATCCTTGAAGCCCAGGCCTCCGGACTGATTCCGATTGTCTCTTCCAAAGGGGCCGTCAAAGAAAACATGATAGACGGCACAACCGGTTTTGTTGTTGAAGGAAACAATCCGTTTGACTATGCCGAACATATCGAAACCCTGATGGGTGATTCGGCCCTTTTTCGGGACATGCAGCAAAATGCCATCCGATACATGGCCGATAAAAGTGAAGAGCAGCTGCTGGAAATCATGCTGGAAAAACTTTCACTCGGCAAACTTGGATATAAAGAGAACGCTCCTGCCGCCATACCTGCACCGCTTGAAGCAGTGCAGTGAAAGTCTGTCTATTTACTGATACCATAGGCGACCTCAACGGGGTATCGCGTTTTTTACAGGATATGGCTGAAAATGCACTCAAAAACGGTGATAATCTGCAGATCATCACCTCTACGGGAAAACATTACCCCAAAGACACTAACATTCACAACTTTCCGCCTCGCCTGCGTATGCGAATGCCCTATTACAAAGAGCTTGATATCGCCTTTCCGCCATCACAGGCGATCAAAGCCTTTGTCGATTCCTTCGCACCGGATCTGATTCATATCTCCACACCCGGCCCCGTTGGACTGCTTGGCAAAAAAATTGCCAAAAAACGTGCCATTGCAATGGTAGGAACCTATCATACAGATTTTTCGGCCTATGTCAGAGACAACACAGGATCAGAAATATTAAAACGGCTGACAGACAGCTGGATGCAGCGATTTTACAGGGAATTTGTCCATATTTTCAGCCGCTCGGAGCAATACGGTCTCATTATGCAAAACGATATCGGTATACCGCCTGAGAAAATTTCCTATATCCCGCCCGGTACCAATCTGTCACGCTTTTCACCACAGTACCGCACAGAACAGATCTGGCCCCTCCAGGGTATCCGGCAGCAATCACTCAAAGTGCTCTATGTCGGCAGGCTCACAAAAGAAAAAAACATTCCTTTCCTGCTCGATGCGTGGAAGCAATTAAAAAATGAGAGCCTTTTTCTCGAAGCAGAGCTCATACTCATTGGCGAAGGCAGTTGCAAACAACAGGCGGCGCAAATGCGACACCTCGGCGTACACTACCTCGGCCCGGTGATCGGGAAAGAGCTTTCAACCCTGTATGCCTCATCGGATATTTTCATCTTCCCATCCGTGACCGATAC
>DAOWOG010000324.1 GCA_030642185.1 Helicobacteraceae bacterium
CAACGCACAAGAACCTCACAGCCGATGACACGCTGAGTCGAATCAACCTGAGGCTGATACATGAGTCTGATCTCACCGTTTTTTAATGCAAAATGAAGCCGTCGCTCAATTTCAAGATGGTATTCAACACGTTTTGAGAGTTCATTGTTAAAGAGAATGACACCATTGCGTCCCTGTGCTTTCACTTCATACATCGCAATATCCGCTTCTTTAATAAAACGACCGGCCTGAATACTGCTGTTATCAATCAGATTGACTCCGATACTCGCCGTGATATAGAGATGGTGCTGATCAACAATGTATGTCTCTTTTAAATAGGCAAGCAGCTGTTCTGAAAAGTCCATGGCATGCTGCAGGCATTTCTCTTTATCTCTGAATTCTTTACTGATCACAATAAACTCATCACCGCCAAGCCGTCCAATCGTATGATCATTTCCTGCCGACTTCTCCATTCTTCGAGAGACCTCTTTCAACATATGATCGCCGATGTCGTGACCCAATGAGTCATTAATCGTTTTAAAGTGATCCAGGTCAATCAGCAGAAGATAGGCAACATTCTTCGAATGCTTTAAATTAATAATTATCTGCTGCAATAAATCTACAAAATGATGACGGTTGTAAAGACCGGTCAATTGATCATGCAGTGCCTGATAACGCGTCTTCATCAACAGTTTATTGCTGCTGTTTGCAGCATAAAACAGAACACTCATAAAAATAATTGAAAAAAATGAGAGTATATAGCCGTACCACTCGCCGATGAGAGCAAAATAGATAATCAGCGGTACCATTATAATAAGCAGGATAGGGATAAAGAGTTTTTTGTCGGCTACAAGCAGAGCGGAAGCAACAACTGCTGCACCCAACTGCGTAAAAATAGCGATGTAGTGAAGATGACTCTCTGTCTCACTGGCATAAAGCATAAAAATCAGTGTCCATGCACTAAAAATCGCATAAAAAAAAGCACTAAGACGGTTGTACCATATTTGTAACTCTTTATCACTCATCTGATCAAGAAGATACTGGTGATATAACCGATACCCCCAAACCGAGAGGATCAGGACCAAAAGATACCATAACAGTGCCGGTATCAGTATATCATTCAACCATCCCAGGAAAAGATATCCAATCCCCGGAATAATAGATAACCCCAGCATTAATAAAATCTGTTTCTGCAGATAAGCATAAAAACGCATATTATTCATAACATCAATTCTATTATTTTTATATATAAATCAATATTAATTTAAATTAAATATGTTCCTTAATCACAGTAAGTCGCCAACACTCCTTCACGAACCTGGGCATAGCTCTCCTCACCAACAAGCTTTTTGATAATCTGAAGTGCAAAACAGATGGCCGTTCCCGGTCCGCGTGAAGTCATGACATTTCCATCGGTCACGACCTGCTGTCTGTCTCCCTGATATCCCTCTGTGCGAATCTGCTCTTCTACCGAAGGGTAGCAGGTAAAATTCTCTTTGAGTACACCGGCAGCATTGAGGGCAAACGGTGCTGCACAGATGGCCCCGATCTGTTTGCCTTCGGCGTCCATCTCTTTTAACAGCCGCTGTACATTTTCATCTTCGGCCAGATGATCCGTACCGCCCCAGCCGCCGGGCAGGACAATCATATCGATCTCATCTGAGCGAACATCGTAAATTGTATTTTCTGCCTTGACAACAATACCGTTTGCACCGGTAATATCCAGTTCCGCTTTTAACGATCTGACCAGAACATCAATACCGCCGCGGCGCATCACATCGATCAGCGCCACCGCTTCCAACTCTTCAAAACCTTCCGCTAAAGGGACCAGGACTTTTGGCATAATCAATTCCTTTGACTATTTGACTTTTTCGAGATATTCACCGTCAACCGTATTGACTTTGATGATATCGCCTTCAAGAACATGATATGGAACCTGAACAACGGCTCCCGTTTCCAGCGTTGCCGGTTTTTTTGATCCGCTTGAAGTATCGCCTTTGAAGTTCGGCGGTGTTTCTGCGATTTCAAGTTCCATCGTTAAAGGTGCTTCTACCGATATTGCTTTGTTGTTATGAAAAATGATCTCAACATTTGTCCCGTCTTTCATCCACTTCATCGCATCTTCACACTGATCGTAGGTAAGACCAATCTGATCATAGGTGTCATTATCCATAAACTGCAGCATATCACCATCATCATAAAGGTATTGCATTGTTTTATGTTCCATATTCGGGATTTCAAATTTATCACCTGCATGCACTGTTTTTTCAACGACTTTGCCATTGACAAAACTTTTTACCTTCATACGTACAAATGCAGCACCTTTACCCGGTTTGACATGCTGGAACTCAACCACTTTATACGGCACTCTCGAAATTTCAAGACGTACATTTTTTTTAATATCACCCATACTGATAACAGCCATTTATTCTGCCTTTGATTTTTAATCTTATTTTACCTAAAACAGCCTTTTTTTTCATTATAGGCTATACTTTCAAATCTATTTCATTATGTCAAAAACTTTTTCAGTAAGACAGTCAAAATAAGGAAAAAACAGTGGAAATTGAAACAATTATGATTATCGCATTTGCTGCGGCACTGGGGCTTTCTCTTTGGAAGTTATATGCTTTTTTTCCAAAAAAGCGGCTTGCTGATGATGACACCACATCCGAGTCCGTCGATGAACTGACAACCATTGTCATCCAAAGTATTGTCCAAGGTCATAACGAACAGGGCGAACTTACTCACGAAGAGCTTTTTTTGCGTATCACTACCCATACAGACTTCGATAAAGAACACTACTGGCGTTTCAATCACAACCGCCTGAACCAACTTCTGCGCAGCTACTATCTTGAGTTTCCCCATACCGATTCACTCAAAACGATCTATCTCAATGAAAAAAAGAGTGAATAATCC
>DAOWOG010000068.1 GCA_030642185.1 Helicobacteraceae bacterium
CTCTTATCAAATAAAAAATTTGACATCATTATCATTGATGAAAAAATGGTACGCCTGTGCAGAGATAAGTCCATTGCACATCGCTGTACAGCGAAAATGGTTCTATTGAGCAGTCTATATCACGAAGAGAAACCGTTTCGTGAGCTTAAGATTGATGACTACCTCTCAAAACCGTTTAATCAGCAGATGCTCTACAATATTATTCTCAATCTTTTTGATAATAAGGGATTAACACGTAGAATTAAAAAAATGCATTACAAGCATGAAGATCTTTTTGTATTGAAAGGCAGTAAAATTCTGCTTGCAGAAGATAACATTATGAATCAAAAGGTTATTCTGGGACTACTGGAGGATACCGGAATTGAAGTGACGACAGTGACAAACGGTCAAAAAGCTGTTGCAAAAATAATGGCTGACGATTCGTATGAGATGATTCTGATGGATATTAATATGCCGGTGATGGATGGTTATAATGCTACAGATATTATCCGTGAATACAGGCAGTTTGATCATATCCCTATTATTGCCGTCAGTGCCAACGTCATGCGCGACAATCAGGACAAAATACGCGGACTTGGAATGCAGGACTCGTTAAATAAACCGATTGATGTAGAGCAGTTGTATGAACTTTTACTGCGTTACATTCCAAAGAAACTGGATCCTTCTGAAGTACGCAAGACGCCGGGTCTCAAAGCTGACACCGGAGATAGAGAACGCTTAAAGAGTGTTTTACAGGGAGTGAAGGTTGATGAAGCGTTGGATCGTCTCAATGGAAATACAAAACTTTACCAAAGTATTTTGTTTGATTTTGCAGATTCATTAAATAGTTCCATGGATGATTTCCAAAAGTATTTTGATGCCGAAAACTTTAAAGAGACAAAGCGATTTGCGCATTACTATAAAGGCATTGCCGGAAATCTTGGTGCCAATGAACTGTATGAACTGTTTAAAGCACTTGAAGATGCTTTTTCAAATTCGGACAAGCATCATACGCATGAACTTGTAAAGCAATTAAACGAGAAGAAATCGGCTCTGCTTGAAGCAGTAAACGCGTTGAAAAAGAGTAAGTCTGAAAAGTCAAAAGAAGTTGTAGAGGATATAAAGGTTATAGACGATGTGAGCAAAATCGGTGTAAACGCTTTACTGCATCAATTGATTGAGGCCGTGAAAACAGGGGATGCCGTAGTGTGTAAGAAATTGACGAGTCAGCTTGAAGGGTATTCTCTTGCAGCTGAGAAAATGGAGATTGTTGAAAAAATAGGACACTCTGTCAAACACTATAATTTTAAAGCGACGGTCGTCTATATCAATGAGCTGTTATTACTGGATAAAAGATAAGTAAAATGAACGCTGCCAAATCAAAAATACTGATTGTTGATGATAATCCCGGTAATATTGACTTTTTGCTTGAGTTGTTAAACGCCTATGAAGTCCGGGTTGTTACAGACGGAAAAGGTGCTTTGGATATGGTCAGAAAAGGGAAGCCTGATCTGATCCTGATGGATGTCGGTATGCCGGGGATAGATGGTTTTGAAACCTGTATATTTATTAAGTCCAATCCTGAAACAGAAGATATTCCTGTCATATTTTTGAGTGCTAAAACAGATTCGGAAAGTATCATAAAAGCGTTTGATGTAGGCGGAGTTGACTATATTACCAAACCTTACCGTGCCAAGGAGGTTCTTGTTCGTATACAAACGCAGCTCAAGCTCAAAAATGCAATAAAATTACTTGAAAATATGGCAAGAGTTGATTCAATGACAGGTATTGCCAACCGACGCAGATTTTTTGAAGTATCAAAGATCAGACTCTCTGCGGCACAGGAGAGAAATTATTCTCTGTTTCTTTTCCTGTTTGATCTGGATAAATTTAAATTGATCAATGATACATACGGGCATAATATCGGTGATGAAGTGATAAAACACTTTGTCGGCACTGTCAAAACACATCTGGACCCAAAGGACTGTTTCGCAAGACTCGGCGGTGATGAGTTTGTTCTGCTTCTGAGCAATATTTCCAGGGAAAAGGCACTTCTGAAAATAGAAAAAGTCAGAAAAGCGATTGCATCAATTACATCCGTTGCAGATGTCAACCTGCATATATCAGTCAGTATCGGTGCTACCATGGCAAAACCTTCCGACAAAGAAATTGACTCTATCTTGAAACGGGCTGACAAGAGCATGTATGATGCAAAGAAAAAACGGCAAAAAAGCTAGGTATTACGATACTAAAACTTTGATTATCATCTTTTCGTGATTATTAATTATAATAGTTAAAATCACATAAAGTTATCTTTAAGATGATCTATAATATACTGTCATCGTTCGCATAAGCAGGACAAATTTTAAAATATTTTTTATACTTAAAGGAATTTATATGGCAGCAACAGTAGCAGCAAAAACAGCAAATGATAATGTATTGGTAGATATTGCAGAAGCGCAAATGGATGCATCAGTAGATATTGTTAAGGGTGCTATCGCAAAATGGGAAGATCAACTTGATCAAGTACGTGAAATGGGCAGCAAAAAAGGTAAAAGTATCGCCGAAGGTTTTGGTTTTGACAACAAAGCCGGCGAAATGATGACTGATATGGCTGGTTACATGGGTGAAGGTGCAGGCGCAGGTCTTCTTATGGGTTTCACACCTATTATGATGATGGCCGGTACTGCAAAAGGTCTATATAACTTCATCACTAAATAATTTTTTATTATTAAACAGAAGAACTCGAGCCTTCTGTTTATCTCTTTCACTTCTATATATCAAACCTCTTTTTTTCTAACAATTTTTTTCCTCTATTTACTTGGGTATAATTTCCAAAATACTTAGTAGGTGTTCATGAATACAGTACTCGATATCCGTTCTATTGATTTTGGCTATGCGAAGGAACATTTGCTTTACCGGAATTTTTCGTTAGCACTTGAACGCGGCGAGATCAAGGCAATTGTAGGTCCCAGCGGTGCCGGTAAAACAACACTTTTTGAGCTGATATTGAAACAGATTAAACCTTTTTCGGGCGAGATTGATGTTTTGAAGATATCAGAAGTTTTTCAGGACCCCTATACCTCATTTCATCCCGCACATACTATTATAAGCCAGATTTCTGATGTAGCTGCACTTGAGGGTATGGAAGAATATCTTGAAGAGATGAATCTTGAAAGTATGTTTTTAGAAAAGTTACCGCATGAACTTTCAGGCGGTCAACTTCAGCGCGCATCTATTTTACGTGCTCTGCTGATGAAACCTGATCTTCTTTTGTTGGATGAACCGACTTCGGCACTTGACAATGTTCTTCAGCTTGATGTCATGAAGATGCTGCTGCAGCATCTCGATACGACGGGAATGCTGTTGATTACGCATGATATGGATCTGGCACGCTGGTGTGCGGATGAGATCATAGAGATAGGTGAAAGATAAGCACTGATTTCTTATTTCAAAAATGAAACAGTCATAAAATAGCCGATACCTGCCATTAAAACGGTTCCAAAAACATTCAGAGCCATATTTGCCCCGGCTAAGAGCAGGTGCCCGCCATGCAAAAGAAGCACACTCTCCATGGCAAAAGTAGAGTAGGTGGTCAATGCACCGAGAACACCTGTTGTCAGAAATGATTTCATATGCAGTGAGAAGAGGGTGGTATACATAAAATAAGCGACAAGAATACCCATCATAAAACTGCCGATAAGATTGACACCGAGGGTACCGTAGGGCAGGTCATGCGGAACTTTATGTGAGATTAGACCATTAAGATAGGCACGCATAACCGCTCCGATAAATCCACCCGTACCGATTGCCAGTATGGTTTGCCAACTCAAGGTATTTTCTTTTTGAAATGATATATAGATCTGTTCGGTTGCACCGAACCTACAACAATCGTAGGTTCGGTGCAACCGAACATTTTATCCAAAAATCCAGGTTTATTTTGTGGCATATTTATCATACGTTGCCTGCATCTCAACCTGCATCCGGTTTAACCACTCTTTATCACTTTTATCTGCATCATAAGGGTCGAGATAGATGGCGGTCAGACGTCCGGGGCGATGGTAGAAACGTTTTATATCATAATGTTTTCCCGTCTCGATCAGGACAACCGGCTGAACACGCAGTTTAAACTTATTGGCTACCATTTTGGCTCCGGGTTTAAAGGTGCGCATTCTGCCTGTTTTGGTACGGGTCCCCTCAGGAAACATTGTGATCACACGACCATGATCAAGACGGTCTTTACAATCAGCGATCAGCTTGACAAGTGAAGATTTACTCTCTCTTTCAACAGCGATATCTTTTGGAAGTTTGACGACAAGTCCATAAAAAGGAACATCAAAAAGTTCCTTTTTAGCGACCCAGGCGAGGTCTCTTTTTGTGATGGTCTCCATAAGGCCGATATCAATATCACTTTGATGGTTGAGTAAAAACATCTCTGCTTCCGGATCCTCTTTACCAATGACGCGTACAGGCATAAAGAGCGCCAGTCGTATAAACCAGGAAGTGATCTTCTGTGCATAAGGTGTCGGAACAAAAGGAAAAATAATGATCATCATCGTCATGGCGACAAAAATCATTAGAGTGGCGTAAAGCCAGCTAAGGTGTGCAAAGATCTTCATTTTTGATCCATCCTATGTTATTGTTGTGAAGTTTGACCTTGATGAATGATTTGACACTGCCTTGTACTTCAAGGTTATATTCCGATGTCGTCGTTTCAAAGACGGTACCATGCTGCATGGGCAGCAGGTAGATCGGTGATCCTTCTTTAATACAGGCATACTGGATAGGTACACTGACATAAGCGATATACAGTCCCGGTATAATCACCAGCAGCAGATAAAATACACGGCGGTATATCAGCAGCAAAATCAGGCCGACAAAAGCAACAGCACCGGCAGCTGTTATTTTAATGAGAGTGTGTTTATGTTCAATCGGCTTAAGATCACTCTGTGTCGACACAGAATCATCATCGATAATGATAGGGATGATGACATCTACAAAACGTTTTTTTTGCAGATTGAAATAGGAAAACTTCAGTGTTTCTATTTCAGAGGGAATAACCGCATAGTAGGTCATTGTTGAAGTATCAAAACTGGTTTCAATCGATTCAAACCCCTGCTTGATTGCATCAGTGAGTTTAAAGGTCTCAAGATTACAGCGCTCAGCAGAGGCAGTAAATACCGCAATATTGCTATGACGGTCATAATAGGTTGTTTTTGCCTGAAGTATGGAAAAGTTGTCTGAGAGGATTTTGACAAAGCGTCTGTTCGAATTGAGTGATATTACGTCAATTTTTTGACCCTGAAGCTGTGTCGGGTAGGCTTGATAAAACTCACTGAATTTGACTGAACCGGTAATATCCGGTGTACGGATACGTGTCCTGTCTGCTATAAAATAAAAGGTGTCATAATAATAGGGGAGTTTCACCTCACGAACAGGTTCAGGTGTAAGGAGTGTCAGACCTTCAGCATTCTCAAACTGATAGGTAATATCATCGAAAGAGGTAACAGTTGAGAGTATTTTAAGATGAATCGCAAAAATCTCACCCTGAAAAATCTGCTGCGGCACTTCTTCATAGCTGATATAGAGGACTTTTTGTTCTGCCATATCAGGCGTATCACTATAGCTGTCCGGTTCAGCCCATAGCGAGGTGATTAGAAAGAGAAAGCTAAAAATAAAGCGCATTACGAGTTAAAAAACCCTTCTAGCATTTTGATACCGTCGTCAGAACCAAGGATTGCATCTATGGCACGTTCAGGATGAGGCATCAGTCCAAAGACATTTTTGTTCTTGTTGGTAATACCGGCTATAGAATCGACAGAACCGTTCGGATTATTCTCTTTTCCGTTCTTATCACAGTAGTGAAGCAGTACCTGGTCATTCTCATAAAGTGCTTCAAGCCCTTTTGGATCAATGTAAAAGTTGCCGTCATGATGGGCGACAGGGATATTGACTACTTCATCTTGTTCCATCTTTTGCAAGAAGGTGTTATCGGTACTCGCTACCTTCAGGTGATGGTGTTTGGAAATGAAGTGAAGATTGTCATTGCGTTTCAGCGCACCCGGAAGCAGATGCGATTCTGTCAGAACCTGAAAACCGTTACAGATGCCAAGGACCTTGCCGCCCTCGTCAGCATACTCTTTGACCGCATCCATTACCGGGCTGAAACGGGCAATGGCACCGCTTCGCAGGTAGTCACCATAACTGAAACCTCCTGCCACAACGAGCAGATCCGTATCTGCCGGAAGTTCTGTCGCTTTGTGCCAGATCAGTTCGGTAGTCGCTCCCAATTTCTCAAAAGCATACTGTGTATCATAATCACAGTTTGTACCCGGAAACTGAATGATGGAGACTTTCATGAAATAAGCTCGATTGTATAATCTTCGATCACGGTATTTGCAAGCAGGGATTCACACATCTCCGTCACTTCGGCTTTGGCGGATGCTTCATCGGTGGAAGTAAGTTTTAAGATGATCTGTTTTCCGACACGAACATCTTCTACGCCTTCAAATTTCAGTGCATCAAGCGCATGGTGGACGGCTTTTCCCTGAGAATCAAGGACACCGGCTTTAAGTGAGATATTTACGATTGCTGTCATTGGTTGTTACTCCCTAAAATACGATTTAACACCTCTTCATAAGCGACTTTCAGTCCGCCC